>JABMQA010001051.1 GCA_013203545.1 Bacteroidota bacterium | reverse complement strand
CCGGAGGCATTTATGTATGTGAAGATATCATTTCGAAACAAAACCACTTTATTTCCTATGCATTGGGGCTCATCAGAAACCTTAACGAATTTGGAGAATCCACAGCATCAAATGACAGAATAGCATCTCCATTTCAAAATGACATTGCATCAATACATTTTTACCCCTTTATAATGATAATCGAAAAGCATGTAAATCCAATTAAACTATTTAAAAACCGAAAACAAGGAACCGAATCCAATGATTAAATTATTATTAGGAATCTATCTAAAAAACCTTGACAAATGATCCAATACCCCATTCCAGTAGGGTTCGGAATAGTTGCGTCTTCGGTCAAATTTATAAACAGGTGACGTATTGTTATCGATATCCCGGATGGCTTTTTTAAGGTCCTTTTCTTCTCTGTTCAATTGTTGTAACACATGTGGGATATCAGCCTCAAATGGCCTGGATGAATACCACATTTCTGCACATTCAGGGTTGTTTAAAATAACCTTGTTAAAGGTATAGTGTTGCATGTAATATGGATAAACGCGTAAGATTTTTTTTGCGAAAAGTGAATGCCAGAAAAGTGACTGTTTCACGCTTTTATCGAAAAATGGATTAAGCCGGTATGTTAATGAATTGCCAATTCTTTTGTTTTTATTCCAGAAACGTGTAGACTGAAAAAATGCAAAATATTCCCTATAAAATTTTTCAAGAATCGGGTTATCTTTTTCAGATGCATAAAACCAGGTTGAAATCAACCTGTCCGGGCCGGGGTTGCGAAAAGCAAAGAATCCATTTGCATAATAATCCGGCAACCATGATTCGAGCGGTCTGGTGCAAAACACGGTTGCATCTGTCCATATGCCCCCATATTTATGTAATAACTCGAGTCGGTACAGCTCTGAAATAACCTGAATGGTAAGATCCTTTCTTTGAATGTTAATGGTTGGGGTTAAATCAAGAAAATCATTGATAGTATTGTTGTCAAGAAAATGGATGGTATAACCAGGATTAAAGTATTGCCAGGATTTTAAGCATTTTGTTACCAGTTCAGGGGCATTTTCATAACCCTGAGACCAAAACATCCAAATTGTTTTTTCCGATGGAAGCATTTCTTTGATAATATCGCCCTGTTGATAGCAATTTTCAAAAATAGATCAATAAAAATTAATACCTTTGAAAAACAATCCAAAACTTATTAAAGTGAAAGAACCCGTCATTATCATAGGCATGCACCGTTCAGGCACATCATTGGTTTCCAAAATCCTGGAGCGTTCCGGTATCTTCATGGGAGCAGATCAGGACAACAACGCCGAATCACAATTTTTTTACAATCTTAACGAATGGATCCTGGCCCAGGCCGGTGCTACCTGGGACAATCCCTATAATTTTCGATTCCTGAACGAAGAATTCAAGGCTTCAGTTTCCAAAAGTCTTAAACGACAATTGAAAGGGAAGTCGCTGAAAAAATACATGGGTGCCGAAAGGAGGGGAAGTAATAGTTACCAAAAAATAGCTTTTGACTGGGGCTGGAAAGATCCGCGCAATACGTTTACTATCGAAATTTGGAAAGACCTGTTTGAAAAAGCAAAAATTATTCATGTTCACCGCAACCCTGTGGATGTGGCTGCCAGTCTTAGAAACAGAGCTATCGAATTAAAAAAAGAAAGACAGAAAAAAATGATTACCGGCCTGAAACGGCGCTGGATGGAGAATAAGCTTACCAATGAACGTATCTATGAGCAATCGCTTAGGGTATTACGTCTGGAAGATGGGTTTTTGCTTTGGAAGCAATATATCGACCAGGCCATGCTGGTAGAAGAAAAAACCGGATGTCAAACATATCATCTCTGCTTCGAAGACCTACTTCGGGATACTGAAATTGAAACCGTCAAACTCTTTGAATTTCTCAATTTTAAGCTACCTGATGGCATTACGAGAAAATTTCAGGAAACCATTGTAAAAAACAAAAGATATTCTTTCCTTAAAAACAAGGAGTTGACTACGTTTTATCAAAGCATCAGAAACCAATCGCTGGTTGTGGAAATGAATTATCACGATATTGGTTGAGAAACCCATCCATCCAATGGATCAGCACAAAACTGTACACATCATAATCGTAAACTACCTTACATGGCAACATACAACCGAGTGCCTGAAAAGTATTATATGTAGTAGTTACCAAAACTTCAAAATCCGGATTGTTTCGATGGCGGATTGTGATGGTTCAGATAAAAAAATTCTTAATTTTCTCGATCAACACCGGCAATTGAATGCGGAGTTCATCAGTATTCCTGAAAATAAAGGGTTCGCCGGTGCCAACAACCTGGTCTTAAACAAGATTATCAACGACAACCTGCACGGATATGTATGGCTGCTAAATAATGACATCACGCTTACTGAGGATACACTCCGGACACTTGTGGATGCTTATGAAAAACTGGAGCAGGACAATAAATCACCGGGGATTCTGGGTCCCAAAATTTTGGAAGCAGATGTCAGCAACACCATCCAGGCAGTTGGTGGGGCGTTTAATCCAAGGCAGGGTCATATAAAATTTATCGGGAAAGGGGAAAAGGATCTTGGACAATATGATGGCAAGGCCCATAAGGTAGATTACCTGTTGGGTGCTGCCATGTTTTTAAGTACTGATGTCCTTCACAAAATAGGATTAATGGATGAGCGGTACTTTTTGTATTGCGAAGATATCGATTGGTGCATCACTGCCCAAAATTTTGGTTTTAATAACTATGTCTGTCCATCGAGTGTGGTGGTACACGAACAGGGGGCAAGCACAGGTGTTAAATATAGCAAGCACAAACAGCAACTCAATACCCTGAAATTTTTACATTCAAGCTACCTGAAACTTTATAGGAAACATTATGCAAATCAGATTTATATTGCACGTTTTCTACTTTTTAAACTACTGTCGGGTAAAATTTTAGATAGAAACATGAGGGAAGCTTTGCTGATTATCAAGGTACTTTTCCGGGATTTCCGGGCCAATTTGAATAGGAAACACAAAATACCTACAGGATAAGGAAAACTTTCAAAATAACTTACCCACAGAGCTATCAGGAAAACCTTGATAAATTCAAGTTAGATCAATTAACAAAGATGTCTCACTTCGTTCGACATAACAGGGCATTGAGGTTTAAAGGTGGTTGGGAGAAGGGCGGCTTCGCCGCCCTTCTCCCAACCACCTCCACAATTATTATCTTGCGCTGTCATTCCGAACAAAGTGAGGAATCTTTTTCAAACCTCTTACCTATATGAAATATCATTGTACAACATTGTGACACTTAAAAAAGTCCCGTATGATATTAAGTATGGGGAAGTTATTTTTATAATCTTACTAAAAGACAAAATGCCAGTGAAATATCAATCCGGAGATCAAATGCAATCGATAAATCCCGAAACCAATTTGCGTTATGCCCAAATTGATAAAAAAAAATAAAAAAAAGTTTGCACAGAAGAAAAAAGATGTATTTTTGCACCCGCTTTAACAAGTTCTTTTAACAATTGGTCCGGTAGTTCAGTTGGTTAGAATGCCTGCCTGTCACGCAGGAGGTCGCCGGTTCGAGCCCGGTCCAGACCGCTTATAGATAAAGGCCCTCATGAAAATTGAGGGCTTTTTTATTATTCATTATTTCGAGAGGAAAGATCTTGATATGCTAGAGAGAAGCGCTAAGTTCACTCGGAACTATCTCTCTCTTTCAATCCTTATAGATAAACAAGAATGCCTATCAAATAAGTCAATATTATAGCTCTTATAGGCCCTAAGACAATCATTTTATTCAATAAATTCACCAAAGAGAACAAGGTCTTGTTAAATCATCTTCCCGTTGTCCCAGCTGATGAGTTGTTTGAGTCAGAAATAAATTTAAATTATACCTTCATAAAACAGATTAATAGTCATCCTTCTATAATAACAGCACCCATTATATAATTCCCCCCAATTTCAGGACAGCTAGTTAAAGTGTAAATTTAACAGTTGTAT
>JABMQA010001050.1 GCA_013203545.1 Bacteroidota bacterium | reverse complement strand
TCGTTGTACTTGGTCCACTCACCGCCTTTTTCTTCAATATTTTTCTTCAACCTCATTACGGCAGAGGTATTTATGCCGGAAGAATTATCGCCGTCAACTGTTTTGAGATAACCCCTGGCAACCTCTCTGGACTGATTTGGATAATCCACAATTTCATATTTTGTTCGCAGGGTATAGAGCGCTTTTGCTACCGAATCCATCTCCAACTCTTTAAGTTGAAGACGGTATTTCATCAGATCAAGGGTTTCAGCGTATTTTTCAGCATGTTTTTTCAGAACCAACTTGTTAAAAAAAGATATGATCGAATCAACCATTGCGCAGGCAACGTAAGGATCCTTATCAAAAACCTCGATCTGAATGGCTTCAAATGGTGTTTTGGCAATTTTCACATTTTCATGATAGAAATACTGCACCGTACTTTGATAATACTGGTAAGAAGTATCGATCCCATATCTCTCGCCAAGGTCAAAGGTTTTGATGATATGGTTCATGATCGCGCTCGACTGAAACCACTGAAGCATCTGTTCCGATTCGCTCTCTTCAGAATACGATTGAAGGTTTGATGGATATACCACTGCAAACGATTTGAACCTGGGCGTAATAAATGCCGGGCCGGAAAAAATCGCAGCTAAAATTATTCCGAGAAGTACAATTGCCCCCAAATGTATCCTCCACTTAAACAATAATTTTAATATGTTCATATTGGTAAAATATCTCTCCATTTGATTTTCATTTTTAGCATCAGAAAAACTTTCATTTTCTTCTGGATTGCTATTATCAGCTATACTACTTTCAAATTGCTCATTTCTCTGTTTTTGATTTATTGCAGGGGTTATTGGTATTGGAACCCGTTCAGCAACCACTTTTGGTTCCTTTACCTGACTTTGAAATACTTTTTGCTGGGCAGGTGGCTCAGGTTCAGGGATTGATTTATATTTGGTTGATTCCTTATCGGTCGTATCCGTAATTTCCTTAACGTCATTAAACACTTCTAAAACTGGCAGATACCTGTGAATATTTTCCAGTACCAGAATGATAATCAACATCAGGATAAAAACCGAGATCGTCGATATAACCACAATCAGCCACCTGATGGGATACGATTTTTGTTCGGCCTTATATGCACTGTTAACAATAAATTTTGTAGGCAATATCTCATTGGCATCGGTTTTGGCTTCTTCGAATTTAGCCCGCAACATACTGAGTTGCTTTTTCTCATGTTCAATGGCATCCCTGATCGAAACATAGGGCCCTCCATATTTTGCCAGAATATCGAGCTTTGCTTCCAGTCGATTTACACCCGCAACATTCCCTTTAGCAAGTTCCATGGCCAGCTGCTGATTGATCATTTCGCTCTGTGACTCATAATCGTTTACACCGAGTTCCCGCAGTTTGGTAAGCGAATCTTCCATTACCTTAACCTCATCATGCAATTTGAGGTACTGCTCCTGAACAATCTCAAATGCACGCTGGGCACGTTTTTTCTGCATCTCGTTCTTGGTAGAGTCGAGTAATTCTGCAATGTCGTTGGCAATGTCGGCAGCCATCTGCGGATCCTTGTCCAGCACCGAAATTTTAATTGCCATGAATTCTGTTCTCCTGAATGAAATGTTACTTTCATACTCCTTGTATAACCTTGTTAATTTATACTTTGAGTCGAATTCAATATCATAATGCCCCATGAGGTTATACTTCCGGATGATTTTGTCCCTGATCCTGTTGGAATGCAAAATCTGGAGCATTTGCTCGGTTTCTTCATCTTCGCCAAACCCAAGGATATTCTCCTGCGAGCCTGTATTCTCCGTTAGCAATGCCTTTGAAATTGCATTGGTCGCTGCGGGATACAAAATCACAGTGGATTTAAACTTTGGCGTAATGAAATAAGACGATGAGAAAATCACTGAAACCAGTATTGCAACAGCGGTTACAATGATCAGTGGTTTTCGCCATTTATGAAGAAACAATACGATATTGGTTGCATCAAAGTTCTCGTTCTCAACTTTCCTGAATACCATACCTGAATTTTATCAATAAGTGCACAAAAATAGAATTTTTTTCATAGCATATTTTAAATAATCCAATTTGTTGATTTTTGATTTGCTGTATTGTGTGTAATGTGTGTATGTTTATTATGTGAAGTTAATACTTGTTTTAATTTTATAATGTATCATCAACTACAATACCCCGCCATTCCCAATGGGATACCTGTGGCAGCAGAACGGGGTTATTTATTGCTCCATCAAATTTTAGACAGCTTCTAGGTATCTTCACCTTTCAAAATTTTAATAAATCCTTTAATATTTAATAGTTTCAAAAACGTAGCCAGTAATATTGACATGATAACCATCAAGGTAAAATTAAACAGCCAGTTGGCAAAAATGAATTTCGAAAAATAATTAATGATCAGCACACCTGAAATAAAAACGAATATGGCCGCAAGATACCTGTAATCTACCCTGAACCTAAACAAAACCTGGGCAATCACTACCTGAATAATAGCCGTAAAAAACTGTGCTACAATGCTGGCATAAGCCGACCCAACCGCATAGTACTTCGGTACAAGCCACAGATTTAGAACCAGGTTAATGACCATACCCATTGCAGCAACAATATTTAAAGCCTTTAAACTTCCGTTGGCAGTAAGTAAGGTACCAAAAACATAGGTTGTGGAAATGGCGATATAACCAAACATCAGCAGTTCGAAAACCCTTGCAGCTTCTTTAACATGGGCCTTATAGAGCAAATTCATTAATTCGTAGCTGTAAAAATGCGATCCGAAAGCTACAATAACCGAAATGATGATAAGAAGTGTAAATGCCAGTTTTACAACGTGCACCACCGAATCGCGGCCCTTTATCATACGGGAAAATAGCGGTAAAAGCAAAACTGCAAAAAGGTAAGCTATCATATTGGAAGCATCCAGTAGCCTGTAAGCCTGTGCATAGATCCCCGCTTCCTCATCACCCACTTTTTCAGGTAGCAGCCGCTCTATAATTACCGAGTCGATCCGGTTATAAAAGGTCATCAACAACACAAGAACTGCAAAAGGAAAACTCTGTTTAATGATCATGATAAAAAATGGCCTGTTCCAGTTGAGCCGTTTGAATGAAGCCTTTTTTATAACTACAATCAGTGCAATGAAAGCCGTAAGCAGGTAAGCTGATGTTTGGGCAAACACAAACCATTCGATCCTGAATGGCTGGTCGGAAACGTGTCCCCACAACAAAATCCCGCATATTATTATCATGAGCATTCTGTCGAGCACCGAAAGAAAGCTGTCGGTTTTGAAGAGCAGCAATCCTGAAATGTTCGATCTTAAATAGAGAATAAATGATAGTAAAAACTGGTTGAAACACATTACGCCTATTAAAGAAAGTTGCTGCGCATTAAATCCAATGATGATCCCAACTGATAATGTAACAACAGTATAGATTACGGCAAGTATTAATTTCATAATAACTATACTGGAGAAGTGCTTGTTCAGCAACTGGTTGTTCTGGGCAATATTCCTGTTGTTGAAATTTGTAATCCCGAAATCAAGCAGGATATTGAAAAGGAATGAAAAGTTAAATATCACAAAATAAAAGCCATACTCCTCTGCACCGACCGTATTCTGAACAGTTCGGTCGATACCGAGAATCCAAAATGGCTTCACCAGAAGGTTCAGGAAAAGAAGTAAAATTAAATTGGATAAAAATTTCTTTTTCATATATATCACCTCACACCCACAAATACTGCATAAACACTTAATTACAGACGGAATGTGAGCTTTAATGGTTGCGTACGCATTGCATCTAAATTCGTCACAAAAATAGTCTTAATACGGATTAAACTCAAAGTGCTAAAAAATAGTTTTTAAATAAGTATTTAATGTGAGCTAAAATTTTACCCAAACACTGTCTTTTCGTCCCGCCTCCCGATTTTTATCGGGATGGCGGAGAGAAATCTACTTCCCTTGTCATATCACTTTGTGCGCCAATTTTTTTTGGTCTGTTAACTCACGCCAAAGGCATCCCAATGGGAAAAGGACGGAACATTACAATTATTAAGGGATTTAAGTTGACTTTATAGCCGGGTCCTATTCAGGTACTTTAAGCACACCAGGCACTTTTTCGTAACAAAATTTCCCAATTTAGAAATCTTACAAATTGTTAAACATGACTGTAGTGATTCAAAAACGTTATAAT
>JABMQA010001049.1 GCA_013203545.1 Bacteroidota bacterium | reverse complement strand
GTATAAGCACCGGGAGTCCACAAATAGCTGACCGCCCCGGGAGTTGTTGCGTCAAGCAGTACAGTTTGATCTGCACAAACTGAAATATCATCACCCAGATCAACCTGTGGTGCCGGTAATACAACAAGCGTATAGTTCTCTGACACCGAATTGTCACCATCATTAATTGTAACGGTATAGGTAGTGGTAACATCCGGCGTGGCAATTGGATTCATAATGGTAGGATCGCTCAGGGTTTCCGGGGGTGACCAGAGACAGGTATAGTTGCCGGAGCCACCCGAAGGCGTTACCAGCAGCATAGCCGATGACCCCTCACATATCTGCTCAGGAATGGAAGTAGTGGTGCACGAAAGATCTCCCATAGACATGAAAGTTGCAGCCCAACCAAGTTTGGTAACTGAATAATCCGAAGTAAAATGGAAAGTAATTGCACCGCTGGGGTCTGTTGAAATGATGGTACCCGGGCCTGTTGTTCCGTTAAACGGGCTTCCTGCAAATTCAGGGGAGCTTACATTCGGGCCGTCATGGACGTACAAAAAATCGTACGTAGCTTCTGTTTCATATGCATTAAAGGTGAATTGAAGCGCCTGCCCAGGCACTGCCGGCTCAAAGGTCATAACATAATCTTCATCGTTGCTATATTCTGCGTCAGGGCCACCTGAATCATAAAAGGAGCCATTGGAAACCGTCACCGTACCATTGGTCATCAAATACTCCGGTCCGCCGGTGGTAAATGTCCAAACAGGGCAGTCTTCTGCCTGGCCGTTTGCGTTTTTGGGAATTATCTTCCAATAATAGGTGGTATTGGGCATTAATTCGGGCACATAGGATGTAACGAAAACCGTTTCAACAAAGGCAGGATCTGGTAATACATCAAAATAGACATCAAATTCCAGGGCATCGTTTGAAGTCCACGACAACTCCGAATTGAGAGAAACATTCTGGGCATAATCAGCCGGCTCGGGATCAGAGGCACATGTTGGTGGGCCTGAGATATTAAAGCAACTGATTTCAGCCTCCCATCCGTCTTTGGTTAAGGAGCCATCGGAAGTAAATTTAAATGTCAATGCGCCATCGATATTCAAAGCAATAAAGATTCCCGGATTTTCAGTACCGCTAAATGGACTTCCTTCTACTTCTGGTGAGGAGGTGCTTGCCCCATTGTAGATGTGCAAATAATCATAGCCTGATTCCACATCAAATGACAGAAAATCAACTTTGATCATATCTTCGGCAGAGCCTGGGAGGAAAGTCATGGTAAAGTTCTCACCGTCGCCATATTGTCCACCAGGACCACCTGAATCGTAGAATAAACCAACACAGGTTGTCACCGTTTCGTTGGACATCAGGTATTCGGGAATCAATCCGATAACTGCTGTTATCATTTGTTCAGCTGTGTATACTCCCGAAGGTCCTGCTGCTGCAGAAAGGTCAACATTTACCGGATATCCAATTGGAGAGGAAGCGTCTGCAAATACCTCAATGGAGATTAATTCAGAAGCTCCGGCATCCAGGCCAGCTACACTAATTTGAGCCGTATTGATTGTAAGTAATGGATCATCTGATACCACATCAATTACGATATCTGCAACATAACTACTTCCGGTATTGCTTACATTTAATTTAATAAGTGCTGTTTCTCCCGGATCGAGTATGCCGTCATTGTTTCCGGATTGTGAATCATCAATAATGAAATCAGGCGAAATGGCCATAACCGGAGCCTGAACAGTGATAAACAGGTTTGAAGTCCAGTTATCACTTCCATCGGTAATTTCAAGGACAAATTGGGCTTTATACTGATCGGGGACAAAGCTTGCGATTGTGAAGCTGTAAGCATCATCTACGGTTGCAGTCTCTCCGTTAACAATTGAACCAAAGTTTTGTGATGCGGAACTGGTAAGTGTAACGTATGGATCGGATCCGGTAATTGTTGCTGTAACTTCCGCAGAAGGATCGGCACCCACATTTTTCAGCGTAACATTCAGGCTGATATCTTCATCGTAATCGGCAAGGCCGTTATTATTTCCGTTGGGGTCGCTGATGGTG
>JABMQA010001048.1 GCA_013203545.1 Bacteroidota bacterium | reverse complement strand
GTTTCTGAAAAAATCATAATATGATGAGTTCTGAATTTATTGACAATTGACGGGTAACAGGATTGGGGTAGTCTCCAAATGGCAGTTCACTTTCCTGGTAAAAAATGGATAGGGAAGGTTCTTTATTTTTTCCGGAACAATCTTGATATTTCTTCACCAATTTTATCGCGGCTCTTTTTGATATCAGCTTTTCTTACCTTCAATTCATCCTTCAATTTATCATATTCTCTGGCTGCATTTTTAGTAAGGTTTGGGATGATTTTCCCTGTCAATTCATCACCGGCATCTTTGAGGGCATATACCCAATTCTCCACATCAACCTCTTTGGCAATTTGCCTGATTTTGGCATTCGACATCGATTTTATCTCTTCGAATGAATAGGACTTGTTCTTTTGGGTTTCGTACGCTGCCTTTACTTTTGCTGTGGCTGCTTTAACTTTCTTTGCTGCCGCGGCTTGAATCTCCCTGCCCAATTCCTCTGTTTTTTCGATGAACTTTTCATTATCGGATTTATCCAACGGGCATTTTTTGTTTACACGAATTATAAAATCAGACAGGACATTCATGTAATTTATAAAGGCGTCATACGGTGAGGAGTATGGATTGAAATATTTGTGCACATCACCATCGGAAAACCATTTGGTGCACATGTAGTAAAAATGGTCGCTATTTTGAAGCTTATACCAGTCGCTCAAAATTCCCAGATCATGACAATTTTTCACCTGATCTTCCAAAGTATATAGATTATTGAAGGCCTCATTCTGTAAGTCATTGCCCACCCATGCCGTAAGGTCACGTTCTTCATCAGCCCAGGAAATGGGGAATGGAACGTGTATGGCTGAAACCGGTTATAACTTTTTTCCAAGCTCCGAGGGCGTGGCAAAGGTAAAGTTACTTCCATCCAGTATTTTTCCGGGCAATGCACCCATAAAGTCAAAAATACCGGTCTCCTTCCATTGATGCTCGCCAAATGTTTCGTAATCCATAAACAGGTTTACCACCTCTTCCTTTTCATCAATATCGTTTAGCCAGGACACAAACTTATCGGTGGTAAGCGGCCATTCGGGCCAGCCATGATCTGAAAACCTGAAGGCGATATCGTCGCTCAGGGTAAAATTCTTTAGCAAAACCTTTAGTTTCGGATTACGGGAGTTACAGTAGATATAGTTCGGGCTCTTCCACCCCAGAACATGTTTGGCGCCTTCGGTAAGCATGGTTTTATAGCCCATATCGTGTACCATTTCACCAATCTCATCGGAATAAATCAACTCGGTATTTCTGAACGAAACCGGGGTTTGGCCAAACAACTCCTTAATCTTATTGCTATGCAGCTCAACCTGGGTTTTAAACTCATCCCTGCTTTTTAAAGATGAAAGTGAGTGGGCGTAAGTTTCGCCAAGAAACTCAACATTGCCGGTAGCAGCAAGCTTTTTAAAACTTTCCAGTACTTCCGGTGTATAGGTTTCGAATTGCTCCATTACACTTCCCGATAGCGAAAAGCTAACATTAAAGGCTTTACCATATTTTTTAATCAGCTTCAAAAGAAGTTCATTCATGGGCAAATAACTTTTCTGAGCAACCCGGCGCAGAATATGGCTGTTTTCAAAATCATTGTAATAATGATGATCCTGCCCGATATCAAAAAATCTGTACGGTCTTAATCTGTATGGTTGATGAACCTGGAAATAAAAGCAAATCGATCTCATATTATTATTTATCTTTTGTATTTTCTACCTGATTGTTTCACAAGTCAAATTTTTGCACTATTTCTTTTATTTTCTTTATTTAACGCCCAATGGATGCAATTATAATTCACCTTTAAAGACGAATGTCATTTAACTCAATGCATCCTCATATACCCGTTTCACCTCAAAAGCTGCATTGTCCCATTTCAGGCTGTCCACTTCAGCTTTCCCGTTTTTGATCAAAGCCTCACTGAGTGATTTATAGTGAAGCAATCCCCAAATGGCATCGGCAAGGCCATTGATATCCCAAAAATCAACCTTTAAGGCATGCTTTAAAATCTCCGACACGCCGGATTGCTTCGAGATGACTACCGGCACATTTGAACGCATGGCTTCGAGGGGTACAATCCCAAAAGGCTCCGAAACAGATGGCATCACAAACACATCGCTCAACGAAAACATCCTGTCCACATCATCGCCCTTGAGGAACCCGGTAAAGTGAAATTTTGTGGCGATATTCAATTGCGCCACACGCCGGATCATTTTATGCATCATATCTCCGGTCCCTGCCATCACAAACCGCACATTCGGGTCACGTTTAATGATCAGATTGGCAGCTTCAATAAAATACTCCGGTCCTTTCTGAAAAGTCAGCCGGCCAAGAAAAGTCACCACCTTTTCATCTACACCGCGTTTGAAGTCATCCACATCCTTTTTGATGGGCTCCACGGCATTATGAACAGTAAAGACTTTTTCCGGATCAATACCATATTTTTCGATAACGATATTCCTGGTCAGGTTACTTACCGTGATTACCCGGTCGGCCTGCTCCATTCCCTGGCGTTCGATTTCATAAACCTCCTTGTTAATATTTTGTCCTGACCGGTCGAACTCGGTAGCATGCAAATGAACAACCAGTGGCTTGCCTGTCACACTTTTCGCTGCAATACCTGCCGGATAGGTGAGCCAGTCGTGGGCATGGATCAGATCAAAATCTGATTTTTGGGCAACCCCGGCAGCAATCAACGCATATCTTGAAACCTCTTCCAGGAGATTCTTGCCATATTTTCCTGAAAATTCAAATTTGGCCCTGAACACCTTCTTATCCAGTTTAACGCCATCTACATGCTGCTCTTCGGCAACACGTTTAAACTCTTCCGGACCGATATAAGGTATAATATTTGAGCCAATCTCCATGTAGGTGATCTTCTTCCAGAACTCCTGGTAATCAGCATCCGCAGTATCCACAACCACATCGCTGGCATCTACAAGCCGCACGGCCGACTGATCCTCATCACCGTAAGCTTTGGGGACCACAAAAATTACTTCCGTATCCTGCTTCAGTAAACCTTTGGTCAGACCATAACATGCAGTTCCAAGTCCACCGGTAATATGCGGCGGAAATTCCCACCCAAACATTAATACCTTCATGTTCAAATAAATTTCAATTAAGACGATTCAAATTTTCCATTATCCTATATTTAATCCTTTCACTACTCCTCCATTGGTGTGCCCATGGCACAATTCCAGATAACTTCACCACTACATTTTTCGCTCTCCGCTACCCACCGGCAGGTCCGTCCAACGCACTATACACCGACCCTACCGGACGCTACCTGGTTTGCTATCGTTCAATCATTCCATTGTCGTACTTCTCCCCTCCCATATCCAACTCTGACAGGAGCTCCCAAGGTCGCACTCTGTCAGGTTTCAACTCCATTCATCCATATCATCATTTTTCCAGGCCCGAAATCATCTTCCCCACCCTGAGCAATTCTGCAACTGCCCATGCCTGTGAAATTGCTCCCCCCGGATGATGTGGTGGGTCACCATCGTACAATTCTGATATGGTGCCAATACCTTCGGTTTGCATGGCAGGTTCAAAGTTTCTGTACAAATTCTTTATCACCAATAGCCCTTCTTTTCCGTACAGTTGTAAATATGCCTCGGCAAACTGGCCAAACAACCAGGGGAATACAGAACCATTATGGTAAGCCTCATCCCGCTCTTTTTGATTACCACGGTAAAAACCCCTGTACTTAATATTTTTAGGTGCCAGTGTTCTCAACCCCCGTGAAGTAAGTAACTCGCTTTCGATGATCCGCATCACCGACATCTGCTGGACTTCCTTAATGGGAGAATAGGGAAGTGATGCGGCAAAAAGCTGGTTGGGGCGTACAGCCCAATCCTTGTAATTGCCATTTACATAGTCGGCCAGGTAGCCTTTTTTCTCATCCCAGAAAATTTGTTCAAATGATTTGCAAATCGCACCCGGAATATTTTTCCATTTGCTTATAAAACTGCTGTCTTTAGCTTTGCGCGCCAGCTCCAGCGAAAACATGATGGCATTGTACCACAGTGCATTCAATTCAACCGGAAATCCAATACGCGGGGTTACCGGTTTTCCATCAACCATGGCGTTCATCCAGGTTACTGCCATACCCGATTCACCTGCAAACAGCAATCCGTCATCATTCATTTTAATGTTGTACCAGGTTCCATCACGATATGATTCCAGTATGGTCTTCATAACCTTTCCATAATCCTTCCAGACCTCAATTGGTTTTGCCGTGTGTTGGGCATACTTTTGCATTGCCCAGAAAAACCAAAGTGAAGAATCTGCAGCAGTGTATTCAATTCTGTCGTCTAATACGGCATTTGGAAAGAACGGGCCTTTCATTTCCGATATCATTGTATCC
>JABMQA010001047.1 GCA_013203545.1 Bacteroidota bacterium | reverse complement strand
ATTTTTCCTTGCTTATATCCGTTCAAATATACGCTGAATTTACCAACTGACAATGGTATGGGATTTTTTCAGCAGACCCTAATTAAACCGAACAGCCTTTTGATCCTTAACATAGTTGGTATAATCAATTTCAAAAAATATATTGGAGGGTAGCCGAAGGCTAAATAACGCCTTTGTACGGACACCATGAGCATACTCACCAGTGAGCAACAGGTTTGGTGCAGGAGTTATAGAAGCCCTCAAAAAAGGAATTTCACTGCCTGTTTGGATAGAGGAAAGATACTCCACCCCTCCACCAAGGGTTAGAAATCTGTTAGCTCCATAATTGACTTCCCCATGAGAAAAAACCGATTGATTGCTATCCTGAACCATACCCGAATTGACATGATATTCAACCTCCCCTTTCGGTAAAAAATTATATGGAGTATTCAGTGTTTGTGTTCTGATGCGTTCTTCGCCATAGGGGCCGTAAAATTTGAGTACTACTTCTGATGAACCGTAAACCAGGGGCACATCGAAGCTATAAAACCCGGATGCATCGGCTGTAGTGTAATCAACAATTACATTGTTAATATAGAGCTCCACGGTCCAACCGGGTTCGGTATAATTGGATAGGGTATATTCTCCAAAGGATCGACGGTAGGTTGTAGGTGCATTGGTCACCTGAGCCCCAACAACCGGATCATAAATAGAGGCAATGGATCCGGTATTGATCTTGCCGATTTTGAATTGTTTGAGGTATTTAGGCCTGTTGTTTGCCCACCTCCAGTAATATTGCTGGTTGCGGTCATTAAATCCGTCCCTGGTCGAATAATTCAATATTACATTGGTTTCCCCCCCGAAAATTTCGGCTCCAAGCCCTGCTGCAATCCTTGTGTCGGACGTAAAATTAGTACTCTGAGAGGCATTTATTGCCCAGTCGAACATTCCAAACCTGAAAAAATGATATGCCCTGTCAAATGTCGTATCAACTTCAATTTCCCCTTTAAGGGCATCGATATTTTTTCGCATTTGCAGTAAACGAAGTTCCCTGATAGCTGGAAGCTCCAGGTCAGTTTTTAGTTCAACCGACAGACCCCTGAAATTAAAAGTGCAGAACAATCCAAATGCTTTTCCAAACACGCCTGTGTATAAATAAAGTCCAAAATCCGACTTCACGATTTGGTTATCAGATAGGGGATAGGTCAGGTCCCCAACTTTTATTATCCGATTGTTGTAATCAATCAGGTACCTTTTGTTTTCGTCAATGACAAAACCGTAAACGGAATCATTATTTGGCGAGGTTTCCAGATTAATTTTCAAAAACCTGAACATGTCGGAAACAGGAAGATACACCCTGTTGTTACTATAGGAGAAAATACTGTTGAGCTCAGTTCCTCCTATTCCCTGTCCCCTCAAATATACAGAAATCAACTCGTAACCTGGGCCGGGATCCTGTGCTGGTAAATTTAAAGGCTGAAGCACTGTATACAAGAAAGTCATGAATATGATTTTCCTTAGCATTCTTTTTCTATTTGCACACTTTTGAATTATTCATCGAATCGGGTCAATTAAAAGTTGAAAGTGAAAACTAAAATCGAAAAGAAATGCGAAAATATTGAATTTTCTCCCAATTTCGGTCATTCCTGAATAAAAGTAACACTGAAGCTACCCTCATATTCCCCGGGAGGATTTGAGCTCAAATTTCCGATATAAAGTGTACCTCCTACCTGAACAGGATTTCTAAAAGGATGTCCGCCGGAAGTGACAAAACTGGTTCCCTTATCTGTTGGGCCGACATCCAAAGTCAGGCTTCCGCTTCCACCAACACGCATGAGTTGGGAAGGTGGTCCGATTAATATCTGGACAAGCCTGCCGGGAATTAACTGCACTTCGTAAATAGCAGGAAATGATGCCCCACCAAAAAGGACTACTGATCCTGATGATGTCCGAACGCCTTCAGGACTAACATTCAGTGTCCCCCCACTTGTTCCGGGATAAAAGTCGCCAAAACTGAGCTGTTGAATCGAAAAAACCTGTATTTGACGTGGTGGTGGGAATGGTGCATTTTGGGCATATACCACTGGCAACGCGAAACTGATAATTAGTGCCAGAAAGAAAACGCCACTTTTTCCGAAGCGTTAACAAAAGTACGTATAATTACAAACCATATGTGTTATGATTTT
>JABMQA010001046.1 GCA_013203545.1 Bacteroidota bacterium | reverse complement strand
GTTCCAGTACAATCCCTTTTGAGCTTAGGTCACGGGCTCTTCCCAAAGCGCCAGAGGCAATTTCTGAGTAATGTTCATTGACCCTTTTTAACGTATCCTGATTGATACTCATGGCAGGTAAGGTGAAATTTAATTCGGAATAGACCTGGCCACCACCAATTAGCAGGCCACGACGCGTTTTTATGGGATTCGGAGCAATCCCGAACATCAGATCTTCAGGGTTATTAATAATTAAGCTTTTATATTTCATGTTGCTGTATTTTAATGATTTAGCAAGATATTTGTTGTATTGGTTGAGCGCAAAAAAACTCTATTTTGCCTTATTTCAAAAGCAATTTATTTTTTAAGGCAACCCAAAAAGATATTTCTTCTTAAGAGGCCAGTTTACTCAAATGTTCAACGACACCCTGGGGATCAGGGGCATAGAAATCTGCTCCAATTTTTTGGCAGAAATCATTGTTTACGGGTGCGCCACCGATAAAAACTTTCGTGGAAGGAAGATTAGCCTTGATATCTGAAACAATTTCTCCCATGTTTACCATGGTTGTGGTAAGAAGTGCCGATAATGCCACAACAGCGCCAGGATTATTGTTAACTGCCTCAATGTAACGGGCTGAAGGAACATCCACGCCTAAATCAATCACAGTCCAGCCGGCGCCTTCAACCATCATGGCCACGAGGTTTTTGCCAATATCGTGTAAGTCTCCTTTTACCGTGCCAATAATAAATGTCCCCTTGGTTTTTATTTCGCCGGAAGTAAAAAAAGGCTTTAGCTGAAGCATAGATGCTCCCATTGCTCTGGCCGACATGAGCATTTGCGGAACAAAGATTTTATTTTCAGAGAATTTTTTCCTTACTCGGTCCATGGCCGGAACGAGTGCGTTTTCAAGAATCTGCTGCGGACTAATTCCGGTTTCAATCGCTTTGATGGTAAGTTCCAATGAACCCTCTTGTCCTCTAAGCTGCGGAGGGTAGGGCGATTTGAAATCAACTTTTCCAAATTCTACTGCTTCAAGTAATTTTTCGAGTAGTTCGTTCATAATATTTTGGTTATGGATTTTTCATCTACAAAAATATGTTCCGTCAGGAGCAAAATCTAAATCTATTTTTACTAATATTGATGCGATATTCACATTTTACTTATTTTTCATTAAATATCTACCAATGTGGCAGCGCTTTTCGAAAAATTAATTGTTGGCGATGATGAATCGTTTTTTATCGGGATATTTCAGGATAATCTGGAAAAAATAACCTGAATTAAGTATAGATGGCTGACAAATAGGCCTGTTACAAGATATATCTGGCATTTTTCGGATTTTAATGTTAATCTGATTCAGGATAAGACAATCAATTTACTCCGAACAAAGCTGATTACGACTACGGGTTTTTCTAAACTGTTGGGAAGGCATAGTTTTATGTCAAGAATCCTATAAAAAGTAATCTACTTCAACTAATTCTTTTAATTATAATAGTATTTTTGTATCATGCATAATCAACATCATCAAATGGATATCCTCTTTACAGATGCCCTGAAAATCAGAAGGCCAAATGCCTTTAATGTCATGGTAAAGCCCATAGGGCCAATATGTAATTTAAATTGCACCTATTGCTACTACCTGGAAAAGAAAAAGCTTTTTCCCGGGAAGAACGACTTCAGGCTGGGGGAGGAGCTTCTCGAGAATTTCATTAAACAGTACATCGGAACACAGCAGGTGCCTGTAGTAACATTTACCTGGCAGGGAGGCGAACCAATACTTCTGGGACTGGATTATTTCAAAAAAGTTATTGAGCTCGAGAAGAAATATTCAGCCGGGAAGACCATTGAGAACGCTTTTCAGACCAATGGTACCAGACTTAATGATGAATGGTGTAAATTCTTTGCAGATAACAATATGCTTGTAGGTATCTCAATTGATGGTGAAGAACATAACCATGACCATTTCAGGAAGACAAATTCGGGTGGACCAACCTTTAATAGGGCAATGAAAGGTATTGAATTACTTCACAAGAATAAGGTTGAATTTAATACCCTGAGTTGTGTCAACAGCTATAATGTTCGTTTTGCATCTGAAACGTACAGGTTTCTTAAACGTATAGGCAGTGGGTATATCCAGTTCCTGCCGGTTGTTGAAAGAGTTGCCAATCGACTGGAAGAGGAATGTTTAAAACTGGTGCCTCCTGACTTTGGTATCGATGCTTCGGTAACAGACTGGTCGGTAGGTGCAAAAGATTTCGGGAAATTCCTGAATACTATTTTTAATGAATGGGTACGGAAAGATGTTGGGAAATATTACATTCAAATTTTTGATACAACCCTGGCTAATTATGTAGGCGAGATGCCGGGTCTATGTGTTTTCTCAGAGACGTGCGGAGATGGACTTGTAATGGAGCATAACGGAGATCTTTTCTCCTGCGATCATTATGTTTATCCGGAATATTTTCTCGGGAACATTACTGAGACACCGATGATTGATATGGTGAAATCGCAGCGACAGTTTGATTTTGGCATTGATAAGCGTAATAAACTTCCGAGATATTGTCTTCAGTGCGATGTCAGATATGCCTGCCATGGTGAATGTCCAAAGCACAGGTTTATTAATACCCCCGATGGTAAACCAGGTTTAAACTATCTTTGCGAGGGCTATAAGATGTTTTTCCATCATGTGGAACCATATATGGAATACATGGCGAAAGAACTTAAGAATAAACGGCCCCCGGCAAATGTAATGAATTGGATCAGGAACAAGGATAACCAGGTTGTGAAGCCAGTAACTCCCGAAAGGAATGATCCTTGTCCGTGTGGTAGTGGGAAAAAATTCAAGAACTGTTGTGCGGGAAAGCCTCTATATATGGCGTAACAGTGCAACGGAACGGCATAAAGGCGTAGAACTTGGGACACTGAGCTCAGACTTTTTTTATATCATTATTTTCCATTCTTTGCACATCGGAATCCCATGTTGAATAGAGAAGTCTCTACCGTATTGGCAACGCGGAACGATACTGTGTAACTTAGTTCTGCTTCCTGATCGTATAGAAAAGACCCTCCTCTGATCACTTTGGTACTGTTATCGAAACTGAAAAGCTGTTTGTTCCCTTTATATAATCTGTAATTATCCGAACACCATTGCCAGACATTACCTCCCATATCCGTCAGACCAACGGGAGTAGAACCGAAAAAGCCCACCGGTGATGTATAAGCAAATCCATCGGCAGATTGGGCATCGAATTGTCCCCCTTGCCATACATTGGCTTTATATTGATTATTTTCAATTAATGCGTTACCCCAGCTATACAAATCAGAAGAGTTTTTTCCGTCACGGGCAGCAAATTCCCATTCGGCTTCTGTTGGTAATCGCAAACCGGCCCAGGTACAATAAGCTACTGCATCGTTCCAACTTACCTGAGTAACCGGATAATTGTCCTGTGCTTTTGACTTACCTGGACCCATAGGATATTGCCAGTATGCCCCTTTTATAAGATTCCAATTCCCGGAAGCAATGTCGTACACTCCTGCATCACCAAATTTTTCAGCATCGGTAACAAAACTTGTTGCAGACACGAAATTCTGGAATTGTTTAACTGTTACCAGATATTTATCTAGATAAAATGGGGTGATTAAAGTATCAAATTCCGGAGATTCATTTGGCAGTCGCTGTGAACCCAACCGTATTTTTCCCCCGGGAAAATATATCATCGCCCGAACAGTGTCAATAATTTTTGTGGTTACGGAAGTTTTTTCAGCAACCGGAGTTATTGAAGTCGGATTTCGCTGGCGGCAACCGGCCAGGAGCAGAATAAAAAATAAGTAAAATAAAACTCTCATTACATTCCTTGTAGTATCTGCAACTGCGTTACCACCTGTAACAGGTTTAGGATGATCTTTATGAAGCAAAGCTTTCATTTGTTGTACCAAATCGACATATTTTGAATTAACCGCAAGATTATGCAATTCTTGCGGGTCATTTACCTCATCGTATAATTCCATCCCCATTTTCCCATAATCCCATTCTGAATAACGCCATTGTTCAGTTCGTACACTATGGCCTTGGATATTTGCCCTCTGAACTATTGCTCGGTACCAAGTAAGTCATTTGGGTGTTCAAATAATTTCGCAAATCTTATTTTTCAAAAAGCAGGAGATGGTCATTAAAATTTGCAAAAAAAACAAAGTTTTACAGAGTAAAAGGATAATACAATATAGAAGTTTGGGTCAAAAAGTCTGTTTTTCTACCAGTTTTTGATAAATAGCCAATGAAAAATCCCGGTTATCAGCAGTCAGGTAATGCATTTCACCGCCCATTCGGTTAAATGTTTTGCAATAACGCAGGTAGTAGGCGGCATTATCTTTCGGCGGTTCGCCGTTTTTTTGCCAAGCCCAGTCTGATTTGGCCAAATCCACGATCAACATGTAGTGGTTATCAATATGTTTATTTTCCTGAATCTTAAGGTTCTGTGACATGGATAATGACTTTTCAAAAATCATAGGCGACATTACCGCTGATCCAATAGACATATATACTCCGTAATCAAGATTGAGGACACTTTTTGCGAAGTACAGAAAATCATTTAATGCAGTTCGACCCAATGCGGCCCCATGATTCATCGGATGGGTGTAAATGATGTCGTGGCCAATCATTGGATGTCCGGTAAACGGAATTTTCAATTCAAAAGCGCGGGACTGTACCGAATATTTTTTATAAGGATGGGGGATTTCCATAAAACCTGGCTGCAATTTGAATTTTTGAATAATTCCAGCCAGATCAATTGCTGCTGCGGCAAGATCAGGATTTGTTTTTATCGTCTTTATGGCATCATCATGCAACGATGAAACATCCGGTATTTGTAGTCCTTCCTTAAAGATCATTTTGCCAATGGATTCTCCATATCCCATTTCTTCATAAGCCCCAACGATCAGGGCAAGATTGATATAAAGGCCGGTCTCGTTCCATATTCCAAACTGTCCATGGTCAACATTTTCGCGAACATCTTCACTGGATTTGCCCTGAAAAGCGAATTCCCAATCGTGAATAATACCGGCACCATTGGTTGCCAGATGAGTAACCCAACCCT
>JABMQA010001045.1 GCA_013203545.1 Bacteroidota bacterium | reverse complement strand
GGACAATTGCGAGAAGGCCCGGCGTTAAGCTACTTGCAGGGCGATTAATACTTCCGGGCCTTCGTGGCAATCTGCCATGCATTCCGGCTTGCTGCCATGCAAGAACCACCCTTCTCCTGATAATGGAAAATCATTTTAGCGGCATTCGTTTCCTTCATCTCACAGCTTCTCGTACAAATCCTCCCAATCAGGGTTCATGCTGTTTATCAGATCGAGTTTCTTTTGTCGGGAGACTGCTTTTTTAACGATGGAACGATTGAGTGAACATGCCTGGTTGCTTTTTTGGTTCTTTGAAAGTCCGGTTTTCAGGTGTGATTTGGATATTCGATCGTTTTTAGTCTTACCTTTTTTCAAAAGGGTCAAACAACATGAGGTCATCATTAATGTTTGTAAAGTCATTTGTATTCCTTGTGATCAGTGTTAGATTTTGAGTTAATACTGTTGCCAGAATAATTGCGTCAGGTAATTTGATTTTTTTAAATTTTCTGATTTCTATCACTTTTTTAACAATTCCATCGCTTAAAGCAATTACATTAAGATTGTTACATAATTCGGTAATTATAGTTTCCTCAGTTCTGGTCTCAAAAACATGCCCCAATGATTCCATATATGTAATCACTGATATATAAAGTTCATCCTCAGCCGAAGCAATATCAGAGAGACTTAACTCCTTCTTAGATAAATATATCAGGATATTGGTATCCAATAATTTCTTAGTGCCATTCATCTCTCATTTCTCTTTGCCAATTAACGGGGTCAACAATTTTGGAAAACAGTGAGGAAGAAGCGTATTTTTTAAGGACATAGTTTATTTTTTGATACTGACTTTCCTGATCAACAGTTTCCACTTGTTCCTCTTCAACACTAATAACCATGTTCATTGATTTAAGTAACCGTATCAATAATTGTAGGTCAGTTCCTGATTTTACTGAAACTCTGATTGTATTCATCTTAATTCCCTTATGTTACACTAAATTACAAATATAATAATTACCTGTTAGATCTGTGTAAAAACTTTTCTATGTTATAGCGGTCGGTGATGTCCATTTTGTAAAAGGTAAAACCATCGTGTTTTCAGCTTTTGTACGTGATGTTTTCCCAGATGCTTTCCTCTTCCTAACCCAAAATGGGCAGCTTGGCGTATTTCAGGCGTACATCGTAGTAGCTGTTGATGTTGTCGATACCAACTACGGTGTAGCCTTCACGAATGAGGCGTTCAGTGAGATGGTAGCCGATGGCGCCGGTTACGAGGATTTTCATTTGTGATTGGGCGTTGGTTTGGGTTTTCAAATTAAGTTATTGCACAGGTGGAACAGTTTGCCACGGCCATCCTTCCATCGCCGCAGGCCATCGTGGGAAGGCCTCGCAAAGTCCGGTGTTACTATGGAGTTCTGTTTCGTATCGCTGCTATGGAGCACGGGCAATTGCGCCCCGATAGGAATCGGGATGGCCGCCGTGCTGTATCTTCCGGAGTCATTAGACCTTCCGGGCCGCCGTCCCCGATAGCTATCTGGGATCTGCCATGCATTCGGGTTTGCTAACATGTGAATGTTCGTCTGTGGTTTGCGATTCATTTCTTATATTAATGCCATAGTATTTCAAAATCCTGACTATCTCCTCCTCTCTAAGTCTCCCTTTCTCTCCTTCATTCTTTCGTTCTTTCACATCAGTGTTGCTCAATTTGAAACTATTTACTTTCTGAAAACACCAGGCAAATGCTCATCAAATTAAGACTTCCCAGTGGCCGCCTTTTGCAGGACCAATGCGTCTTAATATTCCAATTTCTTTTAGTTTTTGAATATTATCTTGTGTCTTTCGATGAGAAATTCCAACCTGGACAGCTAATTCACGTGCAGAGATAGATTGATTCATTTTGATTGATTCAATTATCGTTTTCTGATTATTGGTAAGATTTTCTACGACCTTTTCATTTGAATGAATTGATACCCAAAATGAATCAGTAAAATTGAAATTTACTTTGTTGCCATTGTAATTGTATCAGTCCCTGCAATATG
>JABMQA010001044.1 GCA_013203545.1 Bacteroidota bacterium | reverse complement strand
GTGCTGGATGGCTGAAAACTTGAAGACTGAAACCTATAAGAATGGTGTCCCTATTCCCAATGTAACGAATTCAGGTCAATGGTTAAACCTTTTTACCGGGGCCTACGTGTGGTACGACAACGATATATCATGGAAAGGCCCGTATGGTGCTTTGTACAACTGGTTTTCGGTTGTTGACGAAAACGGTCTTTGCCCGGAAGGCTGGCATGTGCCTTCTAAAGATGAATGGACTGAATTTACGAATTTTATTGGTGGTTCAGGAGCAGCATCTGCGCCTATGATAAGGTCGTGCAGACAGATTAATTCACCAATGGGTGGTGAGTGCAACACTTCTGAGCACCCAAGGTGGGAATATCCTGAAAATTTAACTTTTGGTACTGACGACTTTGGTTTCTCAGCCCTTCCTGGCGGTTACCGTGTCGGTCTGGGAGATTTCGACCAACTCGGCCGCTACGGTGCCTGGTGGTCTACTACGGAGTTTTCATTTTTTTTCTCCTGGGGACGCAACATGTTTTTCGACACAGAACAAATGGGTGATTACTACGATTATAAACAAGTAGGTCGCAGCGTACGTTGCATTAAAGACTAAGCAGGATTTGTCTGCCCGCGTTTGCCCTCCCCTCCACAATTATATTAAAGCCATTATCATTCTGAGCATAGCGAAAAATCTACTAAAGTTTACCAGACACCAATGATTTACATTTCACAACTTCACTGAGTAATACCAATTGCTAAATGAACCCGATCTTCCCATAAGCTATCAGGATTGAATCACAAGAATTAATATTTTCCATAAAATTTTTCCAATTTCATTAACCTACTGACATTGATGTATATAAAATTACCTGTAAAGGTAAAGTTTAGGTTGATTTAATCATCGGTAAAGTTTTTTTAGAGGTTGATACAATCGCCTATAAAGTTTTATTAGAGGTGATTAATTTGTGAGAACTGAAATAGAACACAATCTTTGGCAAATACATTTTTGAACAAATTCCTGTCAATAAAAACAAACCAATGGAAGCCAAAAAAAATCCAAAAAAAAACGATGAAATTGAGGAATTTAAAACCTTCATAGAAAAGAAAAAAGTGCAGAATAAGGCTTTGAAAAAAATCATTGAAAAATTAAATACAGACGAAAATCTTACGCCTAACAAGTAACAATTTTATTCATTAAAATTTTAAAACTATGAAAAATTTTACAAAAAGATTATTGCTGGTATGCCTTATGGTAATACCGGTCTTTTTAACTTTTGGACAGACTGTGGTCTTCGAAGAAGATTTTACAGATGGTGCATGCCCGCCTGCCAACTGGGAGGTTACTCCTGCTGGAACCGCAAACTGGGTAATAAGTGAATCAACTTATGCAGGTGGTACATCACCAGAGGGCAAATATTATTATTTCCCAACTTTTACTGGTACCACAAGGTTGATAACTCCTGTAATTAACACCTCAGCTTATGAAACACTGGATCTGGAGTTTATACATAACTTGACGACTGGAGCTGCTAATACTGATTATTCATTTAAAGTAGAAACCACAAGTGATGGAGGAACTACATGGACGGAAGTATGGTCTGTTACTCCGGGAGGAAGTATTCCAGCAGGAACTGTAGAAATCTCAATTGAGAATAGTGATGTTGGATCTGAAAATTTCCAGTTTTGTCACACTTATGAGTCAACTACCGGGAGCGGAGCCTACCATTATTACTTCGATGATATCGTTTTGACAGGCACCCCGCTTCCCGAAGAATATTCCGTAACTTTTAACATTGAAGACGAAGCTGCAAATCCAATTGAAGGTGCTGAAATAGCTATGGCAGACAATGGCACAATGACTACAGATGCTTTAGGGCAAGCTGTTTTTGTAGATGTAGCACCAGGGACCTATACTTATGATATTACTGCTAGTGGCTTCGCAGCAGAATCAGGATCAGTTACAGTAGCTGATGCTGATGTGATTGTTGATGTTGTAATGGCAACTGCTTCCGGCCCAACTGTTGTATTCTCAGAAGATTTTACAGATGGTGCATGCCCGCCTG
>JABMQA010001043.1 GCA_013203545.1 Bacteroidota bacterium | reverse complement strand
GGTAGATTCTACCCAGTCAGCATCATCCATATTCATTAAATCACCATCATTAGCCCATATACCATCTGTTAATACTGTTCCGCTACCATCATTAAATTGCCAGTAAGCGACCAGCCCGGGTTCATCTTCCAATAGCGGGAGGTTTGCACTTTCGCGGATCTGAACTGAATTGCGGGCAACATTCCAGAATCTTATTTCATCCAATTTCCCTTCATAAAGCCCTGTATTTGGAAGATATGTACCTCCTCTCCTGCCAATGTTTACAAAGTTAGTAATACTGTATATTACATCTCCGCTTCCGGCCTGGGATTTTTCAACACCATTTACATATATTTTTAATACGCTATTGTCGTACACTGCTGCAATATGGTTCCAGCAATTTGCAACAATTGTTACATCAGATGTAATCACCTGAGAAGATCCATTATGGGCATGAAAAAGGGCATGTTCCTCAGAAATAGCCAGGGCATAACCATCATTTCCGCCACCGTTTTCATCATGCATAAAAATAACCTGGTCACTAATCAGGTCATTTGGTTTTATCCAGGCTTCTATAGTGAAATTATTTGATGACCTCAAATCCGGCGTTGAACCAAGGAGTACATAATCATCAATACCGTCAAATTCCAGGGCAGTTCCAGGGAATTCATCAACATCAGGTATAACCAAAGTTACCGGTACTATCACTTCAGGCTCATCCGGATCATTGCTTGAAATAATAATATTTGCTGTATGTTTTCCTGCATTATAACTTACCGCGTTAAATACAACTGTCAGGCTGTCTGTCTCTCCAAAAGCGCAATCACCTGACTCAGGATTGACAGTCAACCACGGATTTCGAAGCATTGTAATCGTTCCAGCTATATCATGTGGAGTAGAACCATACTCTTCTCCCGAAAGCGTCCAGTCCAATACCATGTCTCCGGTAAAACTACTGCTAACGCTTACATTTACAATGGAGGTTGCACTTTCTCCATTCTTAATGTTACCATATCCTCCATTTTGATCTGTCCAGCTAATCAAAACGCCATTACCGGAATTGTAATCTGTTAGCAAGGGGCCGGAGGAACCTCCAATAAAGTCAGTGGAACTATTGACCGTTACACCTTCCGGAAAATCCAGGGATGCCCCATCCAACCAATCATCATCCGGACTGTTATTATAAATAGTAAAAAAGATATCAACCGTAGTCCCCGGGTCGTAATACGGAACATCACCCTCAAAGGTAGAGCCTGCAATATTATCCCCATTCCCACCTCCGGATTGAGTGAAATCAATATGAATGGAATAATCGAGTATGGTACCTTGCTGGCCAATATTGCTGATATTCAGCTTTTTGGTGAATGTTTGACCGGAAGGGAGGCTCTTTGAAAGTGAAACAGGGTCAACATCAATATCCGGATTATATAATTCGCCTATGATAAACTGGCCAAACCCAGTAATGTTTGCAAAAGTTACTTTATCTTCCGCTGCATTTACTGAAACTGCGTCCGCCAGGTGAATCCAATTTATATCAGCAGTTGCGGAACGGGTATAAAGTTTTATCTGACCCGGAAATTCCTGGTGAGCTATGGTAAGGTCTTCATTTACTTTAAAGGTAAGATCCGCCTCGAATGTGCCTGTTCCCGTACGGTTTACCACCCAATACTGTGTGTCATAAACATCTTCCAGCCCGGTGGGATTGATATTTGGTAAGGTGTCGATCCTGGTAACCGTGATTTCTGCATTGCCTTGGGAATTGAAATTCATTGAAAGGCTGGTCCCTGTAAAATCAACTGTTCCGGCAGTTTCTATTTGTGTATTTGAAAATCCGGGTCCAAAAGGAATGGTAGATTCTATCCAGTCTGAATCATCCATGGTCACCAGGATTCCATTGTTCCCGGATATACCATCCTTTAAAACAGTTCCGCTTCCATCATTAAACTGCCAGTAGCCGACCAGCCCACTTTCGTAACCTTTGGGGGGCAGATACATATTTTCGCGAATCTGCGTTTCTGTCCTGACAACATTCCAAAGGCGGATTTCTTCTGTTTTCCCCTCAAAATAACCCCCATTATACCCAATATCCAATGAAGTATCCCAATCAAAATCAGAACTGTCTTTTATACCGGATGCTACCAATTCCCCATCCAGATAAATTCGCTGACCAATTCCTGATTCTACCACCACTGCAACGTGGTGCCAGGTATTGTCAGCAAAGTTTTGTCCCGTGGATCCAATGATCTCTTCGTTCCATAAACGGTGAAAAATATTTCCATTTTCAAGGTACAGGTTCCGGTCATTTGAACTTCCTAATGAAGGATTGCGCACAGATGATATTTTTGCATTTGCGTCGCTTGTTTTAAAAAACAACTCATAGGTATAATCTGTTTGCGGGGAATTGATGCTGATTTGAACATAATCATCAACCCCATCAAATTCCAGGGCTGTTCCCACGAAGCTATCTACATGGCTTTCCGTTCCTAAAATAAACTGTCCCAAGCCTGTAATGTTTGTAAAAGCTACTTTATCTTCCGCTGCATCTACTGAATTTGCATTTGACAGATAAACCCAGTTTGTATCTGCTGTTCCGGAACGGGTGTAAAGTCTTATCTGACCCGGAAAGTCCTGCTGAGATTCAGTTAGGTCCTCATTTACCGTAAAAGTAATATCCGTATCAAATGTACCGGTTCCAAAACGATTTACCACCCAATATTGAGAATCGAGAACGGTACCAGTTTCTGCGGGCATCATATTAGCAATAGTATCGATACGGGTAACTGTGACCTCTGCACCATTTTGCGAATTGAAGAACATTGACAATCCTGCACCGGTGAAATCAACAGTTCCTGCAGTTTCTGTTTGTGTTTCAGAAACTCCTGGCCCAAAAGGAATGGTGGATTCTACCCAGTCAGCATCATCCATATTTATTAAATCACCATCATATCCGGATATAACATCTTTTAAAACTGTTCCTTTTCCGTCATTAAACTGCCAGTAGCATATTATCCCATTATTATGTCCAGATACAGGGAGATACATACTTTCACGGATTTGAACTGAATTGCGTGCGACATTCCAGAATCGTATTTCATCCATTTTCCCGTTATAAAACAATGTATTGGGATGATATGTGCCTCCCCTCCTGCCAATATTTACAGAGGTCTGAAGGCTGTATACCACATCTCCGGTTCCAACCAGGGATTTTTCCACACCATTTACGTATATTTTCAAAACGCTGTTGTCGTATACACCTGCAATATGATTCCAGTTATTGGCAACAACTGCCTCGTCAGAAATAATTACCTGAGCATATCCATTGTTGGCGAAAAAACAGGCATGTTCATCCTGAATTGACAAGGCATAACCATCATTTCCGCCACCATTTTCATCATGCATAAAAATAATCTGGTTATTAATTATGTCATTTGGTTTTATCCAGGCTTCTATAGTGAAATTATTTGACGGCCTTAATTCCGGCGTTGAGGTGAGGAGTACGTAATCATCAGAGCCATCAAATTCGAGTGCAGTACCCGGGAAGTTGTTTGTTTCTACACCCGTTCCGCTTATCTGAATATATTTGCTTGTTGCCAAAAAGGAAGTGTGAATAATATTTCCTTCATACAATTTTACCGAATCGGGTTCAAACCTAACAAATACCGTATCTAATATCATTCCGCCTAAAGGAGTTAACCAGAGGTTTTGCGAAAATCCTGTTTCTTCCGAAAGTGAAATTCTAAATCCTGCAGTACATTCAATATGTAAATCATCCAACAGGTTGTTGGCACTTATACAATAACGCTTTGGTTCTGAGATTACACCTATTGTTATTTCTCCAATAGAAATGGAAGCCAAATCCATTTCTTCATAATGATTCAAGAGACCATTATCATCTCCAACAATTAAATCTAAAAGGTGATCACCGTCAATGTCGGCAAAGTCAGGTTGTGAATGATATCCAACATCAATTGAACTAAAATTATTTGTCACATAAGAAAAAGAATTGGAATTGATGGCATCCTGTTCGTAATGATATAGTCTGCCACCTGATTCCCCAATAATTAATTCCAAATGACCATCACTATCTTGAAAAACCGGTGATGAAGCGGTACCAATATCAATAGAATTAAAATTATCTGTTACATAAGAAAAGGAGGTGGAATTAATGGCATCCTGTTCATAATGGTTCAGGTTTCCGTTTTGCTCACCAATTATTAAATCCAAAAGGCCATCACTATCAATATCCGTGAATGTTGGTGATGAGTTTTCACCTACATTAATGGAATTAAAATTATCTGTCACATAATAAAAGGACGTGGAGTTGAGGCCATCCTGTTCATAATGGTTCAGGTTTCCGTCTTGTTCACCAATTAATAAATCCAAAAGGCCATCACCATCAATGTCTGTGAATTCTGGTGATGATTTGAAACCTACGTCAATTGAACTGAAATAATTGGTTACATAAGAAAAGGAGGTGGAATTCGGACAATCCTGTTTGTAGTGTTCCAGGACACCTCTTTTGTTTCCAATTAATAAATCCAAAAGGCTATCACCATCAAGATCAATAAATTCAGGGACAGGAGGCCACCACTGTGTATAATCTCCAATAAAATCATTAGTGATCATGGTAAAATTAAAGGAATTCAATAATGCAATTTCCGGAATAGGATATGCCGTAAATGTCTGTACTTCTCCATAAAATGTTCCGAGTGAGCTACAGCAAAATGCACGAAAATATGTTGTTCCCGGGTTTAAACCTGTAACAGTTCCTGAAAACACCCCTAATCCACTCCCCATGGATTCCTGCATGTCTGCCAATGTAGGGCTTGTATTGACCTGACTATAGCAAACCCCTCTTTTTGTAATCAGATGTGAGTTGCCGTCTGTAACATTGCCTCCAAGTATAGTAGAAGTTGTGTTGATTTGGGGTGGATCTGTTGTAACTACACAGGCCATATTAATTGTGAAAAAAAATGATCTCCAATGATTGAGATTGCCCTGGTATTCACCTATAAACAGGTCAAGGAAACCATTTCCATTAATGTCGGTAAAAGCCGGTTTTGATTCCATTCCCACATCAATGAAATTGAAGTTTTCAATGTTTAAAGAAAAAGCCATAGAATTAAGGGAATTTTGTATATAGTGATTTAAACTTCCATCTTCTTCCCCTATAATCAAATCCATGATACCATTCCCATAAAGATCTACAAGAGCTGGTGCTGAATGTGTTCCCACATCAATAGAATTGAAAGCTGTTGTAACCAAAGAAAAAGAAACCGAATTGGCAGCATCCTGAACATAATGATGGATTTCTCCTATATATTTCCCGATCAGCATATCGAGTAATCCATCCCCATTAATATCGTTAATGGTTGGGACTGACCACATTCCCACATCAATCGAATTGAAACTATTTGATATATGGTCAAAATTGTAGGAGTTGAAGGCGTTTTGCTCGTAGTGGTTGATGTTTCCATTCTCTTCCCCTATCAGTAAATCCAAAAGGGCATCACCGTCAAGGTCGCAAAAGGCCGGAGTGGCATAAGCACCTACGTCAATGGAATTGATACCTGAAGCCACCGATATAAAATTTGATGAGTTGACAGCATCTTGTTCATAATGATGAAGGGACCCGTTTAATACTCCTACCACCATGTCCATCAAACCGTCCCCATCAATATCCGCAAATGCGGGAGCGGAACTATTTCCATCATCAATAGAATTAAAGTTTTCAGTGACAAGGTAGAAATTTTGTGATTGAATCGGAAGCCAATAAAACATAGTAAAGGATACGAACATAAAAGTAAGCAGTTTCTTTTTCATTATTCTGGTTTTTTTATGTGATTAATATTACCCGGACACCATGTTTTTCAATGTTTCTTATTATTTGTAATGAGTACCTGTTTTATTTACGGTCTATGAACAACATCCACCACTTCAAAGGAAGCCGTATCGAGTAAAGGGATTTGCTTTACACGTACATTTTTAATGATCGAATCCCTGTTCCCCTGGTGGTAAATTGTGATGAATTCATCCATCCCCGGTTGTTTACCGATAGCCATTACAACAACAGAGTTGTCTTCCAGATAAAACACTGACCCATTAATTTTTAATCGTGAAGCCTGTTGTTTCAGGAAATAGCGCATGCCGGTTTTATAAACCTTTCCACTGATCTTTATTTATTGGCAAATCATAAAAGCAAATATACCCCCGTTTGCAGGTAAAATGACTGTACGTGCCACAAAACAACTGTATGTACGTCAAACTTTTCGAAAATTAGTGCAGAATTAGCTTTTTGTAAATGGTTTGTCCATTCGTGATTACCCGTACCATGTAAATGCCGGGCGGTTTGCCAGAAAGGTTTTTTGAAACACCCGGTGCTGTATAGATGCACGGCCGTGCGTCTGTACCCAGCACCAGCCGCCCCTGCATATTCAAAATTTCAATTTGGGCATTTTTATCAATCCCTATAATCGAAAACCTGCCGGTTGTCGGGTTGGGGTAAATGGAAATTTTATTTAGTGTGGGTAGAGACGCACGGCCGTGCGTCTGTACACCCACACCAAATCCTATAATCGCCGATATCCCATTTTC
>JABMQA010001042.1 GCA_013203545.1 Bacteroidota bacterium | reverse complement strand
GGGTAACATTACCTGATTAACTGTTTGCAACAATTAAACAAAAATCTTATCTACTTCCCAAACCTTAGTATAAAACCAACACACCATGAATTAACTAACCTCTTATATAACTTCTTTTTCAAGTTATTCTGCATGGGGCCATATTTCTCAAATACTGAGGGACTTATTACCTTATTTGCATTAAGTAATCCTGTCAAAATACCTTCCCCAAATCAATCTGACATTTCTGTAAAAACCACCTGTTTCATTACAGATTTCTCCTTTCAACACTTCGCTACGCTTGTGTTTCCAATCGAAATGACAAAGCTATTGTTAGTAGTGAAGGGGGAAGTTGTTATTTATTAGTTTGGGGGAACTATTTTGAAAATTTCCCCAAAACGGATTTCAATCTCCGGTATTTACTTCAAATTGCTTATTGTATTCCCTCGAATTATTTAAGAAAGTCTGTACCACAAAGTCGTCTTTGCATTGTACCACATTTTGACCATTTAGTTTAAAAACAGGCGTACGGCCCCAAAATGATGCCCACCCTGAAAAGGACGAAAACAGCGGTGCAATTATATAATCACACATCGACATGAGGGTCAAATCATACATCACTGCGTTGTGCTCAAATACGAAATCGAGGTTTTTTACCAACGACACATTCAACTCAGGGTCGTCAGAAAAGATTAAAAAACGAATCCTGGAACCATTAAAAACACGGCTTGCTTGCTCCATTTGCATCAGGTAATGGCTAAATGGGAACCAATACCTGCCCGAATTCCACTTTATAAAATCGCCATGCCTGACATGAACACCAATTAACAGGTCAACTTCGCCCCTTACCTGGCTACAATATGCTTTTGCCCGGTTGATTATATCAGGCGCCGGTTTAAAAATCTCACGGATAAAATCGGTATATTTTATCACAAGGTCATCTGCCTGAAAATGAAAACCAATTGTCCGCTTGGTTGGTCAATAATAATTCTTTTCAACATAAAGAACCTATTTCAATACATGTTATTGATGTTCGAAATAATACCCCGGATACCTGCTATTTTTCGGACAAAATTTTTTATAGGATTTTGTCCTTTCAGATAATCCGGATAAAAACGGAAATGACGCACAAGCAATCTAAAAAATAGCCGCCATGATCTGGGTTGCTTCCTGATGAATTCTTTTGCAAGTATAAAGTCAATAAAAAATCCCTGAAATGTATCGGTAGCCACAACAGGTACGCGCTTTTCAGGATTTGTGAATAATCTAATGTATTGAATGTTATCCAGGTGATTTACCATCACTACCTGCGGTAAGGTGGTTGATAGTAAATGAAAATTTTCCTGTCTTAATAATCCATCCCATGCAAGTGTAGAGGACCTTGCGGCTTCCAGGATCATATTACGTCTTCGATAGATGCGTTTTTCGAAGCCGGGATTACTTAGCGGGAATATCTTCACCTCATCATGCAAATAATCAAAGGTTCCATGTTCAAAACTTCTAATGGAAAAATTTAGCTCAGGGTATTTGCAACAAAGCGAAAATCCTCCTGATGCCGGATATGTGGTTTTATTCCATGGTTTTTGATATCCCAAAGGCGCTTTTTCTGACCAGAAAAAATCCCAGTAAACCACATTTTTGCAGCCATAGAAAAGCATAGGGGGTATTTGTGCTGTTTTTGCCAATCCTGAAAAATGATCAAAAATGTATTTGGTAAATCCTCCATACAATGCATCGTCATCATCCAGCTTGGTGGTAACTATGTATTCCGTTTCCGGCTTTATCCACTGTTTCAACCAGGTTAATTTTCCAATTTCCTGTTCAGGTGTATAATCACTTAAATAGCTGCCCGGCCTTTTTGAAATAAGTTGTTTTAAACGATTTCGGAATTTTTGTGGTAATGCAGGGTCAACGATCAATATCCAGATAAAATCCTGATGTTCCTGGTTTAAAATACCCGGCATACAGGAAATTTCAAACATATTAAGCCTGTGCTCTAGGCTTTTGGGGTTTAACGGATCCTGACCTTTTTTTTTAACGCGTTCCCGGTCACGATAACTAAAAGGTGTTAGAATAAAGTGTTGAAACATCCATCAGTTTATTGGTAAAAATATTAATTTTACAAATATTGGCATTAAATATTAGAGGCTTTGGTTTTGTTGAAAACTTGGAAAGAATTTCCTAAGATTAATGTACAACAGAAAATGAAAAGCGAAAAACTTCAAACCAAATTATTTCAGGGTTTTTTAATAATGGTCTGCATGCTTGGACTAACTATCCGACTCTATCCGGATGGGCGAAGTTTGTGGTTTGATGAACTCATATCGCTTACACACGCCTATGGCCATGCCTCACTGAAAGATCTGTTTTATAATCGTCTGTTGGTGGCTTTTACGCCACCCCTATACCAGGTATTTCTGTTCTATTGGATTAAAGTATTCGGCACTTCCGATTTTATGGTACGCCTCCCATGTATGGTTTTCAGTGTTGTTTCAATTCTGATAATTCTAACTAACGGAAGAAAAACCCTGGGTATAAACCAGTCATTGTTGCTTGCGGCATTTTTCTCTGTTTCATGGGGGTTCATTTACTATGCCCACGAAGCCAGGGTTTATTCCCTATCGATTCTTCTTACAACAATACTCATGTTACAAATGGTTAGATTTATCCAATCCGGCAGGGAATATCTTCTTAAAAACACGGATTTATTTAAACTATTTGTGTTGGGCGTTTTGCTTTGTTATAGTCACTATTTTGGAGCAATGATGTTTTTTACAAGCTTACTTTCACTTTACATTTTCCTGCCACAAAACAGAAAGAAACTATTCGTCTTAACTTCTATCAATCTGGCTGTTATTCTTCCATGGTTGTTTATAACGCTGTATTTTATGAGGGTAAATGCCGTATCCTGGTTACAAAAGATTCCTGTTTGGTATACCTTTGTACAATTAAACGATTTCATTTTTAATCATTGGATCATTGGTTTGCTTTTCGTTCTATTTGTCCTGGCAATTGTAATATTGATGTCAAAAGAAGACAGGAAATCCATATATTCCAAAATACTTCCTTACGTTACGGTTGTTGTGGTATTCTTGCTTTTTTGTTTTGTTTTGAACAGTATCAAGCGCATCATACACCAAAGATACCTCGTGGTACTTTTACCTTATTTATATCTGATTTTTTCATACTTGTTTGTTGGTGCCAGTGAAGGTTTCAGGATTCATGGAAAAAAGCTGGTAAACTTTGCTAAAACTATATTTGTTATTGTTTTAATAGCTATAATGTTTTCGGCCACAATGAATAATTTTTCAAGTTATGAAAAGCCCGATTGGAAGGGGGCCGCCTATTCCATTGCAAATATTAACAATGTTGATAAAATCTATTGTGTCGGGGACGAACAAACATACTGGCATTACCTGCGCAATTCGAACATTGAAAAGAATATATTGGTAAATGTTAGTTGGGAGGGTGTTTCTGCAATATCTAAACCGAAAGAAGGTAAAATGTCGGTTCTATGGAGTGCAAGAAGTATGGAAAAATATAACAAATTAAAAACCGAATTGTCTAAAAATGGCTATCAGATAATTGAAGAGAAAATTATGGGGGTAAATCCTGAAAACCCTTCATGGTCAAACAATAGCAGGTATATTGTATTCAAGTAATGAACATACCAACTAATAACCGGGCATTTTTCAATATCAGGGAAATTATCAAAGGTTTTCTTGATTTTTACCTGGGTAGGATAGACGGAAATACGTATGGCGGGCCCTTTAATAATCAAAAAATCAGGCAAGAAATTTTTAACGAAATCATCGGCAAAATTAGTTTTATTGAAATCATCGAAACAGGCACATTTAACGGAAATACCACCGAGTACATGCATAAAACATCATCCTTGCATACAAGCACAGTTGAAATAGATGCACGTCGTTGCGGCTTTGCCAGGGCCAGGCTTTTCAAATATCGCGGGATTAAAGTCTATTTCGGCCACAGCAGTAATATGCTAAAAATTTTGTCCATCAATAAAACCCTTAAAAACAACCCGGTGTTTTTCTACCTCGATGCCCACCGTCATGGTGCACTGCCATTACTGGAAGAGTTAGAGATGATTTTTATGAATTTTGAGCAGGCATTGGTTATGATCGATGACTTTAGGGTACCACATTTTCCCGGTTATAGATACGATAAATACAAAACAGGTGAACATCTTGAAATGGAATATTTAAAACCATTAATTACCAAAGGATTACAATGCTTTTCTTGCTGATAAAATTAAAACAATCAGCGGACTTCAACTTTACATCCCGGGTTAATCAATTGACCAGGGAGATTAGTTTTTGATTTACTGCTTCAGGATCATAATCTGTAAGGTCAACAAGGATGATTTTTTGATTATCTGCAGAAAAACCAAGCTTCTTTAATGGTGGTTTTTTCGTTTTATACAGCAGGACCAGAACAGGCATATCTGTTTCGCTGAAATACAGAGAAATAAACTTTGGAACCATCCAGTTTTGTGTACCCGTGATAATGATATCCGACTGCATAATTGAATGGATAAGCTTCTTCAGGTTTTCCTGCTTTTCCCCTATATTTAATTCAACCCCGGTAAAATGTTCAAAACATTGGAATGCCGATTTGTCATATGTTTTTGCCTGAGAAAGAATGGCTTCTCTTTGTGTATCCGTAAAATTAAACTTTTCCAGTCTGCTGAAAATATTTAAAAATGCGAGTTCAAATCCATCTGAAAAAACCTGTGTGGAATACCTGTTCGGCCGGGAAGAAAAAGTCCGTTTGAAAAAATCATTAAAATCTTCAACGAAAAGTATGCGATTGTTGCCAATCTCTGCTATGGTGTCAAACTCCATGGTACTGGCATTAGATTGATCCCATACCGGAATGTACGTGTTCCAGGGTGTTCTAACTGTGGCTGTGTCACCCTGCCTGATATGGATAAGCATTTTCTTTTTTTCGTTTGTAGTTAGACCTGTTCTTTGGGCATCTCTCCATTTATCGTTGAAGGCCTTTTTAAAATCCAGTTCTGGCGGGTTTTCGGCAAGTGCGTCATTTATCATAAAAATAAAGGCCCTTCCCCGTCTGAATTTAAATGAAATCACCACATTTTTATACCCGTTGCATTTTGATCTCAGATTTGTATGAATATGATTAATAAGGTCATCGAAATTATTTACATGATGTTTATGTATAAGTTCATTGTCCAGCTCGATTGTAATAAATAATTTTTTGCCTTTTGGTATTTCTTTCGACAGGCTTTTCAGGTATTCGTTTATTCCAAGAAAGGTAAAAATATCTTTGCTTTTAGTGAGCGCTTTAAACCGTTTTATGATTGCTCTTTCCACTTTTGCAATGAATCCCCCTGGATTTATCAAAAGCGACATGCCGGGTGGCAGCGAACTCCGCTGGCTTTGTAACGGTTTATGATAATATGTAAATCCAAGATGGCGACCCAGTTTATGAACAGCGTTAAGCTGCCATAAAAGATCAGTAAAACCTGAGTAGGATGCTTCAAAAGTAAAAAAAATCTGCTGTTTTGTATTCCCTATGGGATCTGCCGGTTTGTTCATTTTTTAAATTATTTCAGACAAAATTAATAACTAAAGCGATTTAATGCAGTATTGGGATTAATATTGAAACATTTAATACCTTTGAATTCAAATACCTTTTGCTATGAAAAGATTGTTGATAATTTCTATTCTGATTTTCCTGGGCATAAAAATATTCCCGAATCCGATTGTTGTTGCGGACACCACGCGCATAAATGGAAAACTCACACTATGGTTAATTGGTTCC
>JABMQA010001041.1 GCA_013203545.1 Bacteroidota bacterium | reverse complement strand
TTGTTCGATATTTTGATTCCGGTTCTTTGAATTGTACTTTTGTGCCCAACTAATCAACCATTTTTTAAATGTCACATTCACACAATCATAATAAATTAACCGACCGTGTCAGGCTCTCATATTGGGAGGGTTGGTTGTCGATATTTGTAAATACACTGCTATTCATCCTTAAATACTGGGCCGGGACCGTTACCGGTTCGGTGGCTATTGTTGCCGACGCATGGCATACGTTTTCAGATTCACTATCATCTGTTTTTGTGTTGATTGGTGCAAAAGTGTCAGCAAAACCCCCCGACAAAAAGCATCCCTTTGGCCATGGCAGGGCTGAACTGATTGCATCAGTATTAATTGCGGCCTTACTGGGTTTTATCGCCTATGAGTTTATCGAAAAATCTGTTTCCAAACTTGCCCACAGGGAGGCTGCTTCCTTTGGCACCATAGCCATTGTTGTTACCATTATTTCAATCCTGTTTAAGGAGGCACTGGCACAGTATGCATTTTGGGCAGCGAGGAAAATTGATTCCAATTCGCTCAGGGCAGACGGCTGGCACCACCGGACCGATGCCATCTCTTCAATTCTTATTTTGATTGGTATTTTTCTTGGAAGCAGGTTTTGGTGGATCGATGGGGCGCTGGGAATCATCGTAGCCCTGATGATCCTGTATGCTGCATACGAAATCCTGAAGGACTCGATAAGCCGGCTTTTAGGTGAGGCCCCCGAACCAGGATTCAAAGAAAAGCTAGAGGAATGTTGTAAAAAAATCACCCCTCACAACCTGAATGTCCATCACATTCATGTTCATCAATATGGCCAGCATAAGGAGTTGACATTTCATATTAACCTGCCAAAGGAAATGAACCTGGAAAAGGTACACGAGCTAACCATTAAAATGGAGAAACAGATTAAACATGATCTTGATATGGTGGCCACCATTCATATGGAACCGAAATCCTAAAAAGCTTGTTAGAACCAGTTATGCTGAGCGAACAGGTTTGATGAAATTTGTGGCATAGCACTGATTATGGCTCAAACCTGTTCAGCCGAAGTATATTACAAGGCGGTTTACTGTGTTGAGAAATAGGCCAGTTTAATCATGGCGGTTCTCAAATCAAACTCCTCCAAATAAACCCCACCCGGAAGATCAAGCTTAACATGGGTCAGGTTTAATATCCCTATTATTCCACAAGCAATAATTAAGTCCTTGATTGTTTCGAGATCTTCATCGGCCTCGGTAAGCAGCGCGAGGGTTATTTTTTTTTCTTCAATTACATTGGCCAATTTATCCATCGAATAGCATGGTGTGCCGTAAAATGTATTATTTACAGATTTTGCAGAGGTATCAAAAATGGCAACGATCTTTATCGGAGTAAAATTCTCGGCAAATATTTCCAGTGCAGCCCGTCCTGTATGCCCGAAACCAATAATACAACCATTTTTTCCAGCCCCGCATTCCAGCTTGATGGCAATGCTGTCGATAAGTTTTTGAACATCATACCCTTTTGAATGACTGCCTGAAAACCCCAGTAGCATCAAGTCGCGCCGCACATGTACCGGATTGATCCTGAGCATTCGGGCAAGATCTTTTGAAAAAATATGAGGTTTATCAAGATATTTATACCTCATCAACAATTGACGATACTGGCTAAGCCGCTCTACTGTCTTTTCAGGGAGTGTCATACAAAGATTAATAATGAATTAATTAAATGGTTACACCGAATCAGGGATTGCAACTTTCATATCCACCCAATCATCTTCAATTAATCCGTGTTCAGCGATTCGGTAACCCTTCGAATTTCGTCCGGTTTTTAGTACACTTTTTCCTTCACAGGCACTGATACCTGTCCATTTACAATTTTGACAATGGGATATGCCGTTGATTTGAATACCCCAGCATTCGTCATATGAAAGTTTTGAAGTATCGATAGTTTTCATTGGCTGACATAATTTGGCTAAAAGTATAAAAAATATCTAATATGCAAGCATATTAAATGATAAATGTTAAATTTTGTTCACAAATGGCATCACTTTTCAGATAGTTTTATAAAAAATATTAAAAGCTTAATGATAAATCGTTGATATAGTCTATTTTTACTGGTTGAATTTTATGAGTTGTTTTTGGGAAATTGTGTGAATTAGATATACAAATTTTTTTGGAATCAAATCATGGGTTCATATTAAAATCTAAAAAGTTTACATATTTACACTTACGTTGAAAATCGCAACGTTTACTAAAAAAGTAATGACAATTACAAATTGCTGCTTGCATTACACATTATTAATGTTTTTTTTTGCAAATAGAATTGTGAAGTATAAAAAGCAAAAAACATATATAAAATTAAGTATTATGAAAATTAGAAAAATCAACCAAGCCGTTCTTTTTTCGCTGGCAATAGTCTTTGCGCTTGCTTCTTGCAAGAAAGATAGCCCTGACGATCCGGGGAATACAACGGAGACAAAGAAAATGAACGAGATGGTCGTTCCGGATGATTTTCTGTTTAATACCTCAACTGTAGTAACATTTGAAATTAATGCGAAAACCAACGACGATACACCGCTACCCAACGTTCCGGTAAAAATCTATACCAAAAGTGTTGAAGATGGTGGCAGTTTGCTAACAACCGGTATGACCGATCAAAATGGTGTATTCTCCACAATACATCCTTTACCCAATTATCTTACAGAGGTTTTGGTAGCCACTACCTATGTGGGTTTACCAGATGAAATTGTTGCACCTGTATCTAATGGTAGGGTAGAAGCCACATTGGGAGGTAAACCAAATACAAGCTTCAAATCAGGTATTTTTCCGGTTCCGTTTAAGTCAACTGATTATCTCCTTACGCCTATGGGTACATACAACAACCTTGGTGTTCCTGATTATCTGGTGGTTCCTGATGATATTGTTGACCCGGGCTTGCTTTCGATTATTAACAGCAGCCTGCCTGAAAGTGTCAATCTTACAACTTCACATCCTGCATGGATACTGCCAAGTATTAATTATGACCTTGAGATTTTAATAGAAGGCGAAGTTTGGATCACCTTTATTGATGAAGGTGCCGGCTATAAAAACGTTTTTGGATACTATACCTATGACATAGCCACTCCACCGGCAACAGTTGATGATATTGCTGAAATTAATATCATATTCCCCAACATGTCGCTTGATGGTGCAGGCGGAGGTCTTGTCCCCGGCAATAAAGTTTATTTAGGCCTATTTCCTGCAAATACAGGTATTGGTTTTGTTCTTCTTGCCAATGGATGGAAACAACTCAACCCACCGCTAATTACGATGGGTAATTTCCAGGTTTATTCAAATCCGGATTTTAACCCGCAACTCGATCCAAACGTGAGACAACAGATGGTTGGCCTCTATGATGCTGTGAGGGAAATAATAATTTATGGTGTCGAAGATATTTTGCGTCCAAACGGGGATAAAGACTTTAATGATGCTGTATTCTATATTACAGCAAATCCGCCGGAAGCCATTGATCCGATAAATTTCCCTTCCCCCGATCCGATTGATGATAATGATGGGGATGGTGTTCCTAATGATGTAGATGAATATCCGGAAGATCCTGATAGGGCATTTAATGTGCATTATCCCTCCGAAGGCGTTTTTGGAACACTTGCCTATGAAGACCTGTGGCCTGCAAAAGGTGACTATGATTTCAATGATATGGTAATGAATTACCATGTAAAACATGTTACCAATGCACTTAACCATGTGGTTGATATTTACGGCACCTATAAATTGAGGGCGCTGGGCGCATCCTATAGAAATGGTTTTGGGTTCCAGATGGGTGCTGATGAAGCTGATTTTAGTACCGTTGAAATTACTTATATGGATAATACCACTGTTGCCCTGCCATTTGAACCGGGACAATCGGATCCGACACTTATCCTGTTTGCCAATGGATTTGACTACCTGAAACATCAGGGTGGCGGAACAATTGGTGTAAATACCATGGATAATGTTCCTCCGATTGACGATTACACTTTTGAAATCTATATGACAACGAATAACCCGATTAACCTGGTTTATCTGGGTACACCACCCTATAATCCATTCATTTACATCAATCAGAATAGGGGTAAAGAGGTGCATTTCAGGGATTATTTGCCTACGGATCTGGTAAATCCTGCATATTTCGGAACCTATGAGGATGTAAGTGATGTACCTACCGGGGTTTATTATAAAACCGCAAACAATTTGCCCTGGGGGATTCATCTTATCGAGTCGTTCGACTATCCGATTGAAAAAGCTGAGATAACTGAAGCTTACCTGCACTTTGTTGAATGGGCTGAATCAGGTGGTGCAGTGTACCCGGATTGGTT
>JABMQA010001040.1 GCA_013203545.1 Bacteroidota bacterium | reverse complement strand
ACACCAACACTCACTGCGCCCCATATGGCAGCCCGCGCACCTTCAAAACCCGCGATCACAAATATTTTAGGGCTGTAATAGATCACCGTATTGATCCCTACAAATTGCTGGATAAACATGATCCCCACGGCAATGATCAGTTCACTGCGCAACCATGGCCTAAAAACCTCTTTGAATGAGGCCCTTTCTTTATCTTTCTCAATTTCATCTTTCATACGCTGTAGGGAGTCTTCAACCTTATCGGGTTCCTCAACCATTTTCAAAATTCTTCGTCCTTCTTCTTCACGCCCTTTTGTCATGAGCCACCTTGGTGTTTCAGGAAGAAAAATGATACCGACCAGAAGAATAATAGCCGGTACTACGCCGGCGATGAACATCGGGCGCCAGGATTCCGGATTGCTTTCATTCGCAAAAGCAAGGTCGGTTATGTAAGCAACAAGAATACCGATAGTGATCAGCAACTGGAAGAGTGATACCAACCTTCCCCTGATCCGCGTTGGTGAGATCTCAGCAATATATAGTGGCACTGCAAAGGAGGAAATTCCGATGGCAAGACCAATAAACAACCTTGAAACCATCAGCATATTGTCATTCGGCGCATATCCTGACCATAACGCACCGATGGCAAAAATAATCGCTGCAACAAAGATCACTTTTTTCCTGCCGAACATATCGGATAAACGGCCTGTTAACATAGCTCCGATTACCGCCCCGACCAGCCCCGCCGTGGTGATATTCTCAACCATGCTGTTGCTGATCTGAAAATCCTGCTGGAAAAAGGGTATGGCCCCTGAAATTACACCAGTATCAAAGCCGAACAGTAATCCGCCTGTAGCGGCAACTGAAGCGATGATAACAACCAGACTTTTGTTATACTTTCTCTCTTTTTTTGACATTGCACTTCCTGTTTTGTGATTATTATGAAATGAAATTGGTTTCAAATATACTATTATAATTAATGAATCCAGTAAATTGGGAAAAAAGGAGTGCGCCACAAATTTCAATTATCAGGAACTATTGAAATGATACGATCGCTTTTCAATAGGGGTTATCTCATTAATACATTCATCGGTCATTTACATTTTTTTAACAAACACCAAAAGTGTTACCAAATGCACACGAGAGGTAAGCCAAGGCTTCCACAGAGAATCCAAAACTTGAATTCCCCTCCTGTATTTCGTATATTCACGGCTTCAAATTACAAACTAAAAAAATTATTCATGAAAAACATCATTATTACCCTCCTGCTGGGAATGTTAATTCTTCCCATTTACGCCCAAACACCACAAGCATTCAGTTACCAGGCTGTGGTCCGCAACGATGCAGGGAATGTTCTGGCAGACCAAAGCGTTTCATTTCAAATCAGTATTTTAGCGGGAAGCCCGGGTGGTACATCTGTTTATACAGAAACACACGCTACAACCACCAACGAAATTGGATTGGTCACTTTGGAAATAGGAAACGGAGCAGTTGTTACTGGTACGTTTGCTGAAATTGATTGGGGTGGAGATTCTTATTTTCTCCAAATTGAAATAGATGAAACCGGGGGCACAAATTACCAGTTAATGGGAACCTCACAATTATTGAGTGTGCCTTATGCATTGCATGCAGGTGGAGGAGTACACGAGATTGATGACCTCAAGGATGGAAAAACAGGTGGTAACAGTGTTTTTCTTGGCTCAGGTGCAGGAATCCTGGATGATGGCACTGATAATAATAACGTTGCAGTTGGGGATAGTGCACTGAAAGCAAATACGTCGGGTTTTTATAACACAGCAATAGGCTACAAGGCCTTAGGTTCCAATACAATTGGACTTGCCAGTACTGCAATTGGAGAAAAGGCCTTATACCACAGTGAATCCGGGGGAAATAACATTGCGATAGGACATGCAGCTTCTTACTATCTTAATTCTGGGCTTAATAACGTAGCAATTGGGAATTATGCCAACAACACAAATTATGGAGGTTCAAACAATACCATCATTGGGACAGGTGCTGGAAAAGGCACATCTATACACAATAGTTCAGGAAATGTATTCCTTGGACATAAAGCAGGATACAATGAACAGGGAGACAACAAACTTTATATTGAAAACACTGATACAATAGCTCCTTTGGTTTATGGTGACTTTGAAGAGGACATTTTAGCAGTGAATGGCAGGTTGGGTATCGGTACTACAACTCCTTCTTATAACCTGGATATCAAGAGCATTTCAGCAGATTTAGCTTCCTCGCTCCGATTAACCAGCTCGGATCTCTCAAAGTATTTGCGTTTGAGTAGCGGCAACGAAACGTATGATCCAGCCATCTACTATTCAGGAGGGGATGCCCTGCGATTTATGAGATATGAAGGAGGGTATAGTGAGCTAATGAGAATTACAAGCGATGGTAAAGTTGGAATTGGAACCTCCAATCCCCTTGGTAATTTAGATATTCAAGGTACTGATTCTGCGCGGATTTATATTTCACCGGCTGGTATAGCAAATAGCCTCAACACAGCCATTATGTTCAGAAGTACCTTTGGAGGAGAAGAACCTGATCTGGGGCCAAGAAATATTGCATTAATTAAAGCACATTTTGATGGGGGAGCATGGGAAACTGCAGCACTTGCTTTTCATGTTGCCGGTAATGATTGTATGACCGATGGTGATACAGATCCTTGTGAAAGGATGAGGATAACCAGTGATGGTAAAGTTGGTATTGGAACAGAGAATCCTGCCGGCATACTGGATATTGCAGGTGAATATCATTTTCCCAGTATAGATGGAAGCAACGGACAGGTTTTGCAAACTGATGGGAACGGCACATTGAGCTGGGTAACGAATTCGGGAGGTGGAATTATCGGTATCAATGATCTTACAGACGGAAAAACTGCAGGCAACAGTGTTTTCCTTGGGGCTGGTGCAGGAGCAAATGATGATAGTACAAATAACAAAAATGTTGCAGTTGGATTCGAAGCACTTAAAACGAACATATCAGGAGAAGGAAATGTCGCAAACGGATACTATGCTTTGCAATTTAATTCATCAGGACTTAACAACACTGCCATTGGAACCAGTACTTTGAGGATGAATACATCAGGAGACTACAACACAGCAACCGGCTACATGGCTGCTAATCGAAATACAACCGGAAATGGAAATACAGTCGTTGGATATAAAGCAAATTTCAATAACAAGACTGGATCAAACAATACAATTATAGGATGTGAAGCCGGAGAAGGGTTTGAATTTTGGGGCAATCAATCCGGTAGTGTTTACATTGGATACCAGGCAGGAAGAAGTTCAGTACAAAGTAACAGGCTCTTTATTGAAAACTCAGATTCCAACTCTCCTTTGATCTATGGGGAGTTTGACAATGATCTGCTATGCTTCAATGGAAATGTTGGAATCCATATTTCTGAACCACTAAGTGCATTGCATGTTTATGGTGATATCCGGCTTGAAAAAACCGGGGATGATTATCTGTTAGGAGGTGAAACAGAAGGTTTTGGAATATACAATGCTTATCATGACAGGTGTGATTTTATTATAGATGAATGGGGTAATATAGGCATGGGGACTACCAGCCCCGAAAACAAGCTGGACATCCGTGGGAACGTGACCATCAGGAACAGGTTTACAGGCGCTATCGTGATGGAATTGGGCACGGGACTCGACTATGCTGAAGGTTTTAATGTTGCAGATAACAAAAATATCGAACCCGGCACCATCCTGTGTATCGACCCTGATAATCCCGGCCATCTAAAAATAAGTGAGGCACCTTATGATAAAACTGTGGCAGGGATTGTAGCCGGCGCCAATGGACTGGGATCAGGCGTACGTCTCGGCACGCAGGAATTTGATTGTGATGTTGCCCTGGCAGGAAGGGTATATTGCAATACCATTGCCACCACCGAAAACATCGAACCCGGTGATTTGCTCACCACCTCATCCATTCCCGGATTTGCCATGAAAGTAAGCAACTTCGAAAATGCCCAGGGCGCAATCCTTGGCAAAGCAATGGAACGTCTCAAAAAAGGTGAAAAGGGACAAATTCTGGTTTTGGTAACTTTACAATAATCAGGAGGAAAAATGATGAAAAGTAAAATTAAAATACTACTGTGCATTCTCATGCCAATGCTCTATATTTTTCCTTCAAGCGGACAGGTTGTCACAAAAGAAGAGGCTACAGTCATTGCGCAAAACTGGATAAGCCTTGTTATTGACAGGTACGGCAGTTGGGGTGGTCATGAGATGGCCAACATTATGCCCCTTAAAACAGTTGAAAAAGATGGTCGGAAAATTGGCTATTTCTGCCATGTTATCCCTGACGGATTCATTGTGGTTTCCATCAGAAAGGAATTGGCGCCGGTAAAACTATATTCTGAAATGAACAGCTACTTCAGCGAAATGGATGATTGCCTCCCGGATTTTATATTTGAATATCCCTCAGCAGTAATCAAAGCGATTGAAAGTGAAATCGGGCCCATTGATTCCGTTTCTCCCGAAGAGCTAAAAGGAATACTGGAAATTGACTATTCAGAATCCTGGCAAGAAGTATATAGTTACCTTCAGGGAAGTGCAACAAGGGTACAAACAGAGTCATCAGGGGAAAAGGGTTACCAGGAGGGTGATTTTTTGCTGACATCGAACTGGAGACAGGGAGAACCTTATAATGCCTGGTGCCCTGATCTGAGTTGTTCCGGAAATGGTGGCAGAGCGCTTGTCGGGTGTGTTGCTACCGCAGGATCTCAAATCCTGAATTACTGGAAATGGCCTCCAAAAGGCGTGGGCGCTCCGTATAGTGATTATTATGACTGGAAAAACATAGTTGATACCCTTACGGCAAATTCAGCTGAGGGCGAAATAGCTGCCGTTGCCGCACTCAATGCTGAGGTGGGTGAAGCCCTGGATATGGATTATGGTTGCAATGAGTCCGGCGCCTATTT
>JABMQA010001039.1 GCA_013203545.1 Bacteroidota bacterium | reverse complement strand
CGGTGGTCTGATCAACGGGAATACTCCATGGGTAGGAGCCGCTACCAACCGGAATAGAATCCTCGATCAGTGTCAGTGCTTTTGCACCGTCGGACAGCTCAATCTTCACATCACCTGTAAAGAACGCATAGGTCCAGGTAATATCGTGTGAAGTACCCTGTGCCCACGATTCACCGCCATTCGGTGAGGTAAGGGTGATAGATGGGATAATCAGCTCAACAATTGAGAATACACCATCGCTCTCATCCATAGGCTCACCATCGTCCATATCCGAAATTTTAATCTTGAAGTTATCACCAATGGTTTGGTCACCGGGGATTTCCCAATCCCAAAGACCATCAGCAACGGGGACATTTTCAGCGAGAATTTCCCGGTTCCGGGTGGTAGTGATCAACTCAATTTTAAGGAAACCCTCAAATCCAACATATTCCCAGGAAATCTCCTGAGAGCTTCCCTGCTCGAAAGTTTCCCCGCCATTGGGACTGAGCAGGGTGAGGATTTCAGCGCCTACCACAGAATTGACTGCCCCTGGCGTACCATTATTAATGAGGCTGGCAGCCCAGCTTTCCGGAAGGTTGTTGTCCAGGTTGGCATCGAGTAACTCAAGTGACGGGCCTTGCCCATTGGCTTCCGGAGGCCACAGGCCACCATTTTGGTAGGAAACAATATCCATTTGTGTTCCATCGGAAGCGTTAAGCACAATAGATTCCCCGGTATTATTCAGGGCTCCGCTATACGGGCCAACAACATTTGTAATTCCATAGTGAGCTATGATGCTATCCGGTTTAAGAGCCACAACGAGGTATTGCCCATCAGCCAGTATTGTTCCCGATGTAAAAGTATAGGTAATGGCGGTTGACAGATACCAGTTGGTCAGGTTAACATCAAAACCGCTGTTGTTGTAAAGTTCCAGATATTCAAAATCGGCATCATTGCCAAGACTGGATGGTGGATTGTACATGATCTCGTTGATCACAATATCAGGAACAGGCAGGGTTTCGATGATGGAGAAGTTGTCATCACTATAATCCGAAGGATCTTCAGGATCCAGCCCAGAGATGTATATTTTATAATTGTCGGCTGGCGTCAGATCTTCAGGGATTGTCCATTCCCAGCTACCGGTATTCGGAACATCGGTTGCAAGCGTTTGATTAAAGAAAGGCAGCCTGAGCAGGTTGATCTGCACATCGTCAGTAAAGTCAATCGAGGCCCATGTAATATTATGTGTACTTCCGAGTTGCCAGAATTCAAAGCCATTTGGAGAAATGACCACAATGGTTGGAACTGTTACATTTGGAATCAGATCAGTTGAAAAACGACTGGTAATGTAATCGCCATCAAACCTTGAATTACAGATTCCAATAATATCGGTTGGAACCACAGGGATGGTTGTATAGAGATAATCGGCATCGTAAAAGGTTGTCCTGAAGTTACCGGTGGCATCGGAATCATCCGTAATTTCATAAACAACCCCCTCAAGGAAGGATTGCCCACCGTTGGTAAAGGAAGCGGATTCAATTTTCACAAGTTCGGCTTCGTAATTTTCAAAATTGGCATTCATTTCTGCAATGGTAATCACCTCGGGTACGATCACATTTCCTGAAGATGTAGGATCGCCAGGATCTTCCATTGGTATAAATTCAAGCATGTTGCCATATGTGGCAAGCGTGCCAAGTAAACCGGTAATTCCGTCACCGATTTCATAATCCGAGGTGATGATTCCATTATAATCATATATAAGGATGGCAGCAGTAGCATCCTGAATGTACTTTTGGTTATTCCAGGCTTCCTGGTAGGTCAATACAACTTCACCCGAAATGAAATACAAATTGCCAAGGGTACCAGCCCTGAATTCGGCAAGGGTAGAGATCGTTTCGGGATAGATATATTCACCTGTGGCAATTGAACTGGGCGTATAGTCCTCAAAATAGGCCCTGGCTTTCAGGGTGGTGGTGGAACTGATGGGAATGGGCTCATCATATTCTTCGGAGCTCAGATCCGGATCGGTACCATCTGTGGTATAAACAATGATGGCATCAGGTGTAGCACAGGTAATGGCTACTTCGATGGGGGTGTTGTACCCTCCGGCAGGAGGATCAAACACAGGGGTTGAAACCGTTAATGAACCACCATCGTATACATGGTAGCCCAGTCTTTCGGTAGTAGCAGGAAGCGCGTTGTTTACAGCAACAACTGTTACCTCGGTCCATTCACCGGCGACACTGAAATCACTCATGTCCAGATTTCCGGTGAGTACATCTGCATTCCTGTAAAAGCTGGTTTCTCCACCCCAGTAATCGGTACCATAAATACAATCTACTCGGTCAGACCAGTCATTGCTTCCATCCATAATGGCAACAGGGTCGTTACCATTGAAGTAGCAGCCTGTAGTGCCTGTTCCTGAGGCATAAGATGGCAATACCGCAGAGGCATGCTTAAACAGAATTACCTGACCCGCGTCAATGGTACCACTCATCTGTGAAAAGTTAGCGGCAGGTCCGGAAGGGGTATTGGTGTTTGACCAGCGACCGATATAATAGGTTGAAAGGTCAACGGTTACATCACCAACATTGGTCACTTCTATCCATTTGTCATTTGAAGTACCCTCATAGTATTGGGTGATCAGGACAGAAGTACTTCTAACGGAGGTTTCTGATTTCCCGTCAGGGGAATCAGGGCTGAATGCCATTAACAAGAATGTTAACGGAAGAATTAATAACGGTAAGAATTGGTAAACTTTTTTCATGTTGTAAGGATTTTAGGTTTGTAAACTTTCTTTATTGTTTTGTGTGATTTTTACATCAAAAAACAGAAAAAGCATCCCGGCAAATACCGGAATGCTTTTAAAATCTTATCTTATTGTATAATCAGCGGCTTACTGAAAATGGTGTTCTTTTGCTCATCAATAAGTCTTATGTAATAGATGCCTTTGTTAAGTTCAGGAATTGCAAATTGCATATTTTCTGAATTAACCCGGCTCGTAAATATCTGGCTTCCCGTTACGGAATAAATCTCAATACGGTCGAAATTGGCACTATTTACCAAAGTGAAAGTGCCATTATTCGGATTAGGATAAATCATAAAGGTATTTTCTTCGATATTTTCCTCAATTCCAGTGTCTTCTTCGCCTTTTAATAAAATATTGTCGATTTCCCAGGTTGAAGATTCAGTAGCGGTGCATTGAAATACAAAGGCAACATAGCAGGTGTTCTCAGCATATGAAGAAATATCCACTTCACCCGATTCGGTCCAACTGAAGAAACCGCCCGACCAAATTACTTCACCGGTAAGGTTGGTCCAGGTGAAATCTTTTGGGCTTCCGCCACCGTCGTAATCCATCGAAATTTTAAATTCAAGGGCAATTCCATTGTAGCTATAGGCATTGAAGAACGAAATTTTCTCATTCTTATAGTCGCTCAAATCAAGCATTGGGGAAATGAGCCAGTCTTCGTTTTCAAAAGTTGTACCCTCATATCCTGACATTTTTGCACAGGGTGTTCCATCAATACCAAAGGTATTGTCCCTGTCCCAAACCTGGTCGCCTGTTATATTAATAGCTGTCCATTCTTCCCAGCTTTCATCGAAGGTGGTGAACATAATATCCACGGTATTATCCTCGGTAGTTGTTGCCGTGGCTGAGGGAACTGTTCCATCGGTTTTGTAGTCGATATATTCACCCGTGTTGGTGTAGGGGAAAATCTTGAAATAGTAGGCGGTATTTTCTAAAAGTCCGGAAAATGTATAGGACCCCACACCTTCTGCAACATTCATTGCTCCAGTCCCGTCAGAAAGGTCAGGGTCACTATCAACCGGAACAAAATCTTCAGGTACCATAATATTATCCTCAGCGCTGGCTTTAATTAAATAGCCGGTTGGAATCACAGTACCGGTAGCATCCGTCCAATTGAGTTCAATACTTAGCGCATTGGCTTCGGCAGTAAAGGAAGCCGGATAATTGGTTGGTTCAGGTGAGGGGATGTATTCCCCTTCGCCAACCAGTTCAATATTATCTACTTCCCAGGTTGCGGCCTCTTCGGTAGTGGATTCGTACACGAAAGCGATATATACCTGTTCGCCATCAAATCCCGATACATCCAGATTTCCGGAGTTGGTCCATTCAAAATACGAACCATCGGGAGGAAGAAT
>JABMQA010001038.1 GCA_013203545.1 Bacteroidota bacterium | reverse complement strand
GGCCTATTTTGTGCATAAAATAGCAGGTGATCTTGCAGAGGTTGTGGTTTTAATTCCCCCCGGTACCAGTCCGCATTTGTACGATCCAAATCCGCAACAAATGCTCCGAATCAGTGATGCCTCAATATTTTTCTACAATGGCAACCTTGCTTTTGAAAAGGCCTGGCTGGAGAATATGGGGGATACTTATCCAGGGATGCTGCTTGTAAACCTGTCAAAGGATATCCTTCCTATCGAAACCGAATGTGACCATTCCTCCGGCGATGAGGGCAGTCGTGAGCATGACCACGATATGAACGATCCGCACGATTGGCTCTCGATAAAAAATGCAGTGGTATTTGCAGCATTAATTAAAAACACTTTGGTGAATCTTTTTCCGGAAGACAAGGCTGTTTTCGAACAGAACTATATTGATTTTAAATCCGAATTAGAATCCTTGATGGAAGAGGTATCCGGGTTACTGGACGATATTCCGAGTCGTAGTTTTATGATTTTCCACCCGTCACTCTCGTATTTTGCGAGGGATTTTGATTTGGTACAGATCCCAATTGAATTTGAGGGAAAGGATCCAACACCCTCCCGGATAATCAAAGCAATTAATCTGGCAAAGTCGTCAGGGATTAAAACCATATTTGTTCAAAAGGAATTTGATGTTGAAAATGCAAAGGTGATTGCCAGCGAAATCAACGGCAAAATAGTACAAATAGATCCGCTTTCGATAGATTGGGACGATAACCTCCTTTTTATTGCCCAAAGCATTAAAAACTCGTTCCATGAGTAAAAATCCAAAGCCAATGAAATCGATTCTTGAATTAAAGTTAGTTACAGTAGGCTATGATCACGAAATCATATTAAAAAATATTGACCTTAAAATTTACGAAAATGATTTCATAGGGGTGATAGGTCCCAACGGGGGGGGGAAGACTACTTTGGTCAAAGCCATCATCGGTTTGATCAAGCCCATTTCGGGGAAAATTATTTATCACAACAACAAAGGAAAAGCCATTGAAAAGTTGATCGGCTACTTGCCACAAATAAACCAGATTGATAAAAAATTTCCAATTTCGGTGAAAGATGTGGTGTTGTCGGGGTTGTCGGATAGAAAGAATATTTTTAAAAGATTTACGAAAAGTCAAATCAGCATGGTTTACGAACTGCTAGAACAAATGGGAATTCAAAATCTTGCAGCCAAAAATATCGGGATGCTTTCAGGAGGTGAACTTCAAAGGACATTTCTGTGCCGTGCCATTATTTCGGATCCCAGGCTTCTCATACTTGATGAACCCAACACATTTGTGGATAATAAATTTGAAAGTGATTTGTACCGGATTCTGAAGGTACTGAACGAAAAAATGGCTGTGATGATTGTTTCGCATGATGTTGGAACTATTACCTACTACGTAAAAACCATTGCCTGCGTTAACCGTGAGTTGCACTACCACCAGTCGAATGTGATCAGCCAGCAACAACTGGCGGCATACAATTGCCCCATACAGGTTATTGCACATGGTGATGTGCCGCACACCATCTTGCAACAACATGAACATTAAAACCAAATAGCCCTAATGATCGAATTGTTACAATACAGATTTTTTTTAAATGCCCTGCTTGCCGGCGTTCTAACCGCCATATCGTGTGGTATTATGGGTAGTTACATTGTGTCGAAGCGCATTGTATTTATTAGTGGTGGCATAACACACGCATCTTTTGGAGGCATTGGTCTGGGCTATTTTTTCGGATTCAATCCCCTCCTTGGTGCAATGGTTTTCAGTATTCTTTCAGGTCTTGGTATTGAATTTATGTCGAAAAAAACGGATGTCCGTGAAGATTCGGTGATTGCCATTCTCTGGTCCTTCGGTATGGCTGTCGGGGTTATTTTTGTTTTTTTAACCCCGGGATACTCGGCCAATCTGATGAGCTATCTTTTCGGCAACATATTAACAGTATCAAGCCTGAACCTGTACTTTCTACTATTCCTTTGTGTACTGATCATTGTGGTGTTTGCATCAATGTTCAAAACAATATTATTTGTATCCTTTGATGAACAGTTTGCCCGTGCTCTCCGGCTTCCTGTTGACACCGTAAATTACCTGCTGATTGCGATCGTTGCCCTGACCATCGTATTTAATATCAGGATCGCAGGGATTATTCTGGTGATTTCACTCTTAACAATCCCGCAAACAATTGCAAATATTTTTGTAAAGGATCTTAAACAAATGATCTATTATTCCATTCTGATAGGCCTTTTGGGAAATATCCTCGGGTTATTGCTGTCGTATCAGTTCAATATTCCATCAGGCGCATCAATCATATTTTGCCTGGTGTTGTTTTTTCTACTGGCAAAAGTATTCAGGGGTATCCAAACTGCGTTCAGGATAAGAACTCAACTATCGAAGAAATAATGGCAAAATCCAATCATAAGGCTGTAAAGAAAACCGGT
>JABMQA010001037.1 GCA_013203545.1 Bacteroidota bacterium | reverse complement strand
TTTGTTTAAAATTTCCCTGTCCTCAGTGTTTCCATCCTCAAAGCTCTCTGCCCTACATGGATGGGATGAAGGTTATAGAATAAACAAGTAAATGTTTAAATTAGCCTCGAAATTCCGGTTTTGGCGGTAATGTTAAACTCAACATTATGGCGGTTCTATGTCTAGAACCCCCATTAACTGAGATAGCAAAATATTGGGGTTTGCCAACAAAAGAAAAAACTATTCACTTAATTGCCAACGCTATTAAAAACCTACAAAGCAGTTCTATTCACCACTGGGTGCGAGAACCCCTTGTAGATTCAACATATTCTCTGCTAGCGGGTAGAGCAGGCAAAGGGAGTGAAGATGACAACACTGAGGACAGGGAAATTTTAAACAAAAATGTGATCTTTCTTGATCCGATTTTAATAAGATTATTAAAAATGGTCAAAGAAGCTATTGGATAATATGACTATACCAAAAGATAATGCTCGGATCCAAACAAAAACTTGTAACTACAGTCACTTTGAGAGAAAAATGGGTAAAATTAAACATTTAGGGTAAATCCTTCATAGGATTGTTGACTATTTTGCTATCCGACATTCAGCTATTCAACAAAATAGAGCGCATTTTTTTAAATCCTTTTTTCCCGAATCATTTCTTAGCGTATATTTACGCGCGAATCTTCGTTCATTTCCATTTGTCTTGCAATCCGGAGAACGATATAGAATCCAACCAGAAAGCAACTTTCTGCGAATATCTTGAATGAGTCTTCTGCAACAGAAAACCAAACATGAAGTGTATCTACTAAGTCATGGTGTACGAGTATCTGAAGAATGTCCTTTCTGTTGGTAAATATGTCGAGTGCAACCATGATGAATAGAAGGACGAAGCCACACTTCAGGAATGGAAGTACTTGCCTACACTTCCTCAATTCCTCGCGGTATACATAAAGGAAGCTCATGCCGACTAGTCCGTATAATGCTACGAGAATGTCATCGAGCCGATCCGTAACTCCAGTCTCTTTAATGTTGAAAATATCATGGATCCAAAGGTCAATTGATTCATGTATCTCAAAGTACTCATCTGCGGCCAGAAACAGAAACCCAAGAGAAAGTATTGCCCAGATCATAAAAGAGGCTCGCCAAAAGAATTGTCTTCGCGCCAGGCGACGGATTTGCAGAATCTTATATGACAGCAATGATACGGTTAGCAGTTTAAGGACAGAGATCCATGTAATGAACCGGTGTTCTCCGAAATGCTTCAGTGGACGTCCACTGTGTACACCCATGGCTATGGCTACAAGAATCGCAATTGTGTCAAATGAAATAATAGAGATTAGTACCGAACTTATTGTCATCTTTTTTCTATCTTTATGTTTGCTCGTCATAAAAGAAAATACTTTTTTCGCCATTTAAACCCCTCTATTTTCTACAAAATTATACAAGATTAATTTATATCTGGGGTTCTATGTCTAGAACCCCTTATAAAGCCCAAAGCAAGAAATGTTATCACTAATGCTAATATAACCAAAAACACGCATAACCTAGCTCGCATTTTTGTTCATTTATGCTGTTCTTAATTCTAACGAGATTTGTTATAATTTGGGGTAACTGCACCCACTGAAATCACTAATTTCATGGCATCCTCAACACTCATAGAAAGTGAAATTGTGTCCTTCTCCGGTACAAACAATAGATACCCTGAGGTTGGATTTGGTGTTGTAGGCAGGAATACATTAATTGAATCCTTGGAAATTTCAGAAGCTATTTCGCCTTTTGTATCAGAAGTCACAAATCCCATAGAATAAATCCCCTTGCGCGGGTATTCAAATAAAACAACACGGGTAAAAATTACTTTGCCTACAAAAGCATGACTAATTTGTTGAACAGCTCTGTATATCTTATTTACCATTGGAATTCTTGCTAAGAGACTCTCTCCAAAAAGGATTAAACGTTTTCCAATAACATTCCTTGCAAGCATCCCGATAACAGCCAGTGTTATGAAGATTGCTGCCAGTATTAGCAACACTGCTATTCCTATTGTGATATATCTGAAATATATAGGATGCTCTATCCATTCAGGCGTAACAACATTTGCAAAATGTAGCACTTTTACTTTTACAATTATGAATTTGACAATTTCATAGGTTATAAGAATGGGCAGTATAACTAAAATACCTGCAATAAAATTCACTCTTAGTTTAGCAAGCAATTTATTCATTTTTATTTTCTTCTTTGGTTCTAATCTGGCGATCTTTATTTTGTCATTGTCTCATGCCAAATTTTGAATTTACACTTGGCCCTGAGCTGCTTTAAGTTCACCTTTATTGTATTTTTGCTTCTTTGATGCTACCTGATACACCGGCGGTTATTATCACTATGCCTGCTGTTTTACAGCGTCCCACTGAAGCCCGACAATAACAGCGTCTGCAACATTATTCAGGTGGTCGCCTATCTTTTCAAAGTTGCTCAGAAGATCAAGGAAAACAATTCC
>JABMQA010001036.1 GCA_013203545.1 Bacteroidota bacterium | reverse complement strand
TAGGTCTTGATGAGGATAAAATCAAGAAATATGTAAAATCAGAACTCATCATATTAGGCTATTTGATCATTTTGCAATCGCAAAAAATACTTTGATCAATCAGCCAATTTCAGGATGAGTTTTTTATTGGAGCCATCAGGCCATTTTAGTTGCGTTTTGTTTATGTCTTGCAATATATTCTTAAAAATACCTTTTATTTTATTTGGATATTCCATTGTCGGCATTAGGGTTGCGATCACCTTTTCACCATCTGTATGTATATTTCCGGCTGATCTTGTAAAATTTCTGAACAGCATGTGATCATCCCTGTAGTTATCGTATTTTTCCTTAAATGGGAGTAGCGACAAATAGAACATGTTTCTTGCCAAGACTTTGATGGCATCAATAAAACTCTTGGTATCTGTGTCCAATTTTTTGTAATTTTCTTTGATGAGTTCTTCCAGCTTTGATGTTTTACCGGCGAGATCTTTCCTCTGTTGTTCGTATTTCTTCAATACAGCATCAAGTCGCCCTACCTCCTTCCATATTTTTCTTTTTCTTTCTTCTTCCCTTTTTGGTAATTTTCCTTCAGGGCTTGAATGCTTCTGTTGGAATTTAAATTTCCTGAGTAGCGCTGTTTTTAGTTTTGCCCTAATCCTTTGTAAGCTCTTTGTACCTGCCGCAAGTGTATAACTTGTCCTCTATTTTTTCTTTCAGGTCTTTGTAATCGACAAAAGCATAAGTGGTTATTTCGTTTATGCCAAAATGCTTTATCAAATATTTGAAGTCATTCTCCTGTACCCATCTTTTCAACATAAGCCCGATGGCTTCACTGGCGTCTCTTTTCTTGTCATCGGTTAGAATGGATACCTCTATCAATATTTTCCATTTATTGTCCATTATCCGTACGATAACCTGCCTCATTCCGGTATCCTTTTCCCAAAGCCCGTCTTGATACCTATAATATATCAATCTTGTGTCTTTTCGGTGATTTCTTGTTTTAACGATGTACCCTGTTTCATATTCCTTGTTTTCGTCCCATTTGTCGTTGTTGTACCCTTTTTCCCAGGTAATAATATGCTCGTTTGGGGATTGCACAATTTCAGAAAAAACCCCCATGGAAAATATCCCCCTATCCACAATGGTGGTCAAGGTTACTTTTTCGGGAAAACCCATCAATGATCGAAACCGCTTTACGTTGTTCATGAACCTTTCGCGCAGGTCGTAGAAATTATCCGTTGTGTCGAAATAGACAGGATAGCCATCGCTGGTGTGAATGAAATCCATATTTATGCCTTTGTCCGCAAGCCTTACCCCTGGGCACCATGTGTCCAGTATTTTTAATTGGCCGGTATAATGTTTCGTGTGCGGGTCGTAGTAAAAATCACTTCCTCCGGTTACATTTATCATCTCTCCATTGAAGGTTAAAATGGCATCCCTGTTACCAATTGTTGCCATTTGCCTGAGTGCGGCCCGTTGATTGCTGGGGTGCTTTATTACATGGCCGACCATTGCTTGCAAGGAACTATAATGTAGGGCTTTGGTCTGTTCAATGTTTTGGGCGCCCAACAAAACTGCTACAAGCCATTGCTTTATATATCCCAGCCCTTTTTCTGTCAGTGCCTGGAAAAAGGGCGAAAACATTAAGGCCCCAAGATGGAATTAAAATGATGTGTGTTCATTTCGTTTAAACGAATCATTGCGATTATTTTTTACAACAATATTATTATCCGGTTGTTGTACGCTTCTATCGCACAATGTCGTCACATGAGTGTTCGCGCATAGCTGCGGGTCAGAATGATCTTTATCAGGTAATAAGTGAGGCCTGGGTGTTAAAGTAAGGATTTGTATGTTCTTTTTTTTTCTTCTTCAGAAAGCCCATTCTTTTTGCTGTAGGAAATTTTTAGGTTGCTCAATAAGGGGCGAAGGCTCTCTGAACTGAGGCTTATCTTGTAGACCTTCTTAATGTCCCGAAGTATTTCACTGCTATAGCTGTACTTGTTCCGTGCATAAACGTGCTCAAAGTCATGGATCACAAAAGATATAATTTCCGGCGTTAGTTTCTTACGGGTTCCTTGTCCTGATAAAGCGTGATAAAGCCTTTCAGGATTGCCACTTTTTAAGGCTTCGCCCCAACGTTTTATGGTCGGATAGGAATAGCCAAAGTTTTCTATTAGCTTTCGCACATTAACACCTGCATTATAGAGTCGGGCCAACATCAATTTTAACTCTGGGCTGTCTTTCTTGTCTTCAATTACTTCATGAAGAAGGCCCCCATAATATATATGTATCTCTTTTTTCTCCGTATCTTTAAAAATTGTAAAAAGAGGATTGCGCTTGTCAATTCCAATTATTGTTTGTAATGACATGTTTTTTACAACAAAATTAAACTTTTATTTTGCGATTCAAAAAGCAAAATGTGGCAATATGATGAGTTCTGAAAATATCAAGAAGAACAAGAACGTAAAGAAGAACAACAGAGGCTCGACTTTGGCCCCTTATAGGGGCTTATTTCCAAG
>JABMQA010001035.1 GCA_013203545.1 Bacteroidota bacterium | reverse complement strand
TCTTTTCTTCTTTCTTCTTCACCAAACCATTTTCCCGCTTCAAGGCTTTTTTCAAATCCCTTTATCTCCCTTACCGCTTCATCTATAAGATCTTTTGCTTTTTTTGGATCATCCGCATCTTCGGGTAAAAAGAAAGGCAGAGAAAGTAATTCATAAAAAAGAACCTTATCTCGTTCAGTTCCCCAGTTTGCCGAAGTATGAAACAAATAATATTGAATCACATCAGATTTAATTACTATACTTAGAAACCTAAGGTAGTCAGCATCTGCGGGTGGTCCTGCAATTGATTGAATGGAATGTCGAAACAGGACAGGTTTTTTGCAAAATGCGATTTTCATATCACGCGAACCTTGGCTAGTAATAACCTTGGATTTTTCAAATAAATCTCTATTTGGAGACATTCTGAGGCGTTTAAATTCTGAGGGAATATCAACAAAATCACCTTCGGTTACTACCAGATTGATATTTTCACCTGGTTGAAGGAATTGAAGGGAATCATCCCACCATGGTTCATAAATTTTACGATTTCTTTTTGCATCAGTTTTTGAGTAAGGTTGACACCCTTGACCTTTAATCCATCGCTTGCCTTTCTTACGTATCTGCCCGGTTAGATCGCAAAGTTTTGGTAAATCTGATAAACGCATAATTAATCTGTTGTCACGCCAGGTACCCCACAATCTCGACTTCCAGACAATGGGAGCTTTGCCGTCTTTTGCAGCATTTATGATGTCTTTTAGTAATAAAATGGTGACATCTTCTTCGCGAATATATATGGAACCCCCTCGTTTACTGTGAATATCTGTTTTTGGAATTTTATATTGAATTCTTAAGTCATCCGTTGGTTTCGTTCCTGAAAATCGAATGGCAACACACGGTCTATCGGCATTTTCAAATAAAATAAACGATAAGTCTGCAAAATTAATGACATTTTCAACACTGAATGATTTCATCCATTCTGATTGAAATTGATTTGTATCTTTGTTGAGTATTACTGCAGTAGGAAGCAATAGACAACCTACGCCTGAACTCGAAAAGTATTCAGGTGCTTTCCACATAAAGCCGTGTGCAATCTGTTTTTCCGGCCCTAAAACTTTGGGATTACTTTTACACCATTCAAGAAAATCATCGTCTTTTTGATTTTCTCGACTCACCCACGGCGGATTACCGATCACAATATCAAATTCTCGTTCCGCTATTGATAAATTCGGATCAAATATATTACCCTTATGTACTGTATCATATACCGTGTTATCAGAACCGGTATTATTCGAACCTACTAATAAATATGGGAGCTTCTCATTTTTTTCATAAAGATACTCGATATCCATAGGCTTAAGCTGTTCCAGAACCGCCAGATATAAACTAAAGCAGGTAATCTGACAGGCCGTCGGATTAATATCAATCCCATACAATTGTTGTAATAACGGTAATAACTTTCGCGCCCAACCAATACGCCGGCTTTCCCCTGTGTAGTTTTCCTTGCGACGTATGCTCTCCACCATCCTGCCAACCAAAGAAACCAAAAACACTCCACTACCACAAGCCGGATCCAAACATTTAAGCTCATGGATAGGCTTTTCAACGTTCTCCAATGCCATATCCACGACAAGCTCCGCTAAATGCAAAGGTGTATAATATGCCCCCGTCGTTCGCTTCGAATCCGTCCCCGTCTGCGCTTCTTCAATTTCCCCTTGCGATCCGAGAAAACCCTCATAAACGGCGCTGATCATTTCAATCGGTATAACACTAAAATCATACGCCCAAAAACCCAGCGTTTTTTGCCCGGTCTTTACTTCGTGACCCTGCAAAAATTCATTCAAAACATTCAGAAATTGCGGATTGTATCGTTCTTTTTCCTCCGTAATCTTTTTAGTAAAAAGACTGCCGTTAAAATGCTCTTTTACCCAGATAAATAAATTACACAAAACTCTTTTCTTTTGTGCAGGTGTCTTCAAATCATCAAGCAAATGCCGCAAAAAAAATCCGCCCGCCCCATTCTTGGCCGCCCGAAGCTTCTTCAAAGCTTCGTCTTCAAAATGCTCGCCTTTAATCATCTCTCTTTCTATCAGATAACAGACAAACAGTAGGCGTATAAGAAAAAGATGTGCAAATTTGAGATTTTCTTCGTTGACGCCCCCCTCTTGTGTCGCCGCCAATTGATGAGCCGTCGCGTTCAAATTGTCTAACAGAAATTTATCTACCGAATGAGATTTCTTAAACAATTCAGGTTTAAATTCATAGATCGTCCCCGCTTCTATCGCTGTCCACAATTGATCCAGCTCTAAAGCTACCGCCGCTTCATCCAGAACCAACGCTATCTTTTCTTGACTGCCTTGCTCTTTAGGCTGTGTATAAGCCGTATAAACTCGTATCCGCATACGCGATTTGACAATCAACATCGGCACCACGGCCTGATTCCACAAAAACCTCTGCCACTGCCGCTCATCCTCTTCGGATATCTCATTTGTTCTAACTTTTTTTAGATAAGCCGCTGGCGATCGACCAACGTAAAACACTGCATCCGGCGTAAATAAATCCGCATAATCCCCCCTCAGCGTCCGGTAGATAAGATATGCATGATGCAATCCTTCCGAATCCTTCCAAAACTCATCCGCATCTTTATAGAGTCGCCGAGACCAGGGAGTCACACCTGAAGTCTCAGCTAAAACTGGTTGGGGAGTCGCTGCCATAGTTCAAAATAATATATATTCAACCAAAAAATATCAATGAAAATTTCTGCCTCACCATTTTCCTAAGTCACTCAAAAATGGTCGGCCCATCTCAGGAAAATATCCCAAATGTTCGCGTCCATTAGCGTGTTTTCGCGGTTATTTATGTGTCTTTTTTGCGCCTTTCCTGGTCATTTGCGCGCCTTTAGCGCGCGTTTTCGAGTAAATAGCGCGCGTTTGCGCGCACTTTTTTTAAGAATTTTTAAGAATTTTTAAAAAACCAACGCCCCATAACCCCAAAAACTGCCTCCTAAAAACTTGACTTATGAACCTCCCCCCACTAGTTTGACCTTAAGTGGCACGCCAATCAGGACGAATCAGATATATGAGATAATATGATAAAACACAGGCATTTATAAGCCATCCTTTACC
>JABMQA010001034.1 GCA_013203545.1 Bacteroidota bacterium | reverse complement strand
TGCAAAATACATTCATCAATTTGCCTTTAGGTACATAATATCCAGCGATTAAATAATATGATGTACCTAAAGGCACATAAAGAGATCCTGGATCAACATTGACTTTAAATATTATGGGGCTGTCTCATTAGTCAACCACGGCAGGATTATTTTTGTGATGCACGAACAGGAAAATTTATCAACAAAGTTATAAACTTCTAATTATCAGGCGACCAAGCAGTTATAAAAATCATAAAACATTGATAATCAACGTGATAGATTGTTCCACGTGGAACAATTGTTTGGTAATCAAAGATTTAGTATCTTTACATGGTAAAACAAGACATAGGGCAACAATTAAATTATGAGAAAGATACCATTCAAAGATTACGAACAAATCCAGCTTCCGGTATTTCCACTGGACATAAGCGAAATGATACCAAAGGGGCATTTGGTATGGATCATCAATTCGGTGATCGATGATATTTCCCTTGATGTATTTGCGCAGGCTTTCCAGAATGTTGGCCAGCCGCCTTACCATCCCCGTATGATGATGAAGGTAATTATTTATGCATATGCAACCAAGCTCTATTCGAGCAGAAAGATAGAAAAGGCATTGATGCAGGATATCACCTTCATGTGGGTATCAGGCATGCAAAAACCAGATCATAATACGATCAACCGTTTCAGGGGCGACTATTTCAAAGACATACTTGAGGATGTGTTTACCAATGTCCTTGATTATTTATTTGAACAAGGATATATAAGATTTGAGCACTACTTTGTCGATGGGACAAAGGTCGAGGCGAATGCGGGCAAATACACTTATGTTTGGAAAAAGAACGTACAACGCTTTAAGGCCCAACTAACAGAAAGCGTCAGGGAATTGCTTGGAGAAATAGATGCGATAAACCAAGAGGAAGATGATGAGTATGGCAAAAGGGGACTGGAAGAACTTGGTGAAGGGAAAAGCATAGACAGCGAAAAGCTAAAAGAACTAACCGAAAAGCTAAATGAAGATTTGGGGAAGAAAACTGAAAAAAAACAGAAGCGGGCACTGAAAAGCAAGATTAAAAAACTGGAAAAGAAAACAGAAAAACTTCAAGGGTATGAAGAGCAGGAACAAATCCTGGGGACAAGAAACTCATATAGCAAGACAGACAAAGGTGCGACCTTCATGCGCATGAAAGGCACCGATGAACTCAGGGCTGGTTACAATCACCAGATCAGTAGCGAGAACCAGTTTGTGGTAAATTACTCTTCCCACCCTAACCCATCAGATACGCCAACATTCGATAAACACCTTGATAAAATCATAAAGCGGGGAGAAAGGTATATCCCGGAAACCTATACAGGTGATGCGGCATATGGGAGCGAGGAGAATTATGAGGTATTGGCAGAAAATCAAATTGAAAGTTATTTTAAATACAACACATTTAACCAGGATATCACAGGGAAGAACAAAAACCCATTCCATAAAGACAATATGGAATATGATACAGAAAATGACCTTTTTATTTGCCCTGCCGGGAAACACTTACGGTTTGATCAGGAGACGGAATACATCACTGAGAATGGGTACATTTCCCAGGCAAAAATTTATAAGTGCCAGGATTGCAATGATTGTAGTTTAAAGCAAAAATGTACGAAGGCAAAAGAAAACCGGACAATACAGGTAAGGGAAAATTTGGAAAAACACAAAGCCAATGCGCGCTCTAACCTTACATCTGAAAAGGGGATAAAGTTATGTGGGCAAAGGGGATGGGATGTTGAAACGGTATTTGGTGATTTAAAATTCAACCAGGGTTATTACAGGTCAATACTGAAAGGGCCCGGTAAACCAGAACTCGAACTGGGCTGGTTAAGTATTAGCCATAATCTTAGAAAAGTCCAAAGAATAAAGGAGAAAGTGGCATAAAAGAAAAAAAAACGGCCGTTGCAGCCCTTGACAAACCTGAAACGTAAAAAAACGAACAGATGACATAGCAATTGTAAAATCAGCATGGAATTAAAAAATACCTACCCACACACCGGGTGGGGAAGCAGAGAATCAAATCATCATGTTGGGAGGGTTAATGAGACATCCCCAAAAAGGCCAGATACCCAAATGGTTTCAAAACTACTCCCAGGGTATGTCTGCCTTGCCACAAGAGAAGCAAGGAAATCCTTTGGCAGAAAACACAGAAGGTGTAAAAAGTAATCCCGGAATATTTTGATGTCAATATAAAATTATTTTTATCTGTTATCGGTTTATCTTCCAAAAGGTATAAAACTATTTTGGCTTTCGCACATTCCATCCAAATAGGCAGTTATTTAATAAGCGCATCCATAGGATACTGGAGGTTTTCACCTTTTGTGAAAAATGCCTTTACGGAGCCAATAAGTATTTTAGCCTCCACAAGAATTGGAATACGGTTTTTGTCATCGGTAATCCAGACAAAAAGGTCCTCGCCATCTGTAAATATTGTGCCTTCAACCAGCAAGGCTGAAAATTTATGGCACCTGAAAATCTGTCCATCGAAATTTTCGATGGTTTCAATCCCAAGGTATCTGCCATACAGGTTAAAGGATTCGCCATCGATGATCATGTGGAATGGGATTTTTTCGCCAACAGTCATTATTGGATAGTTCAGGGTGCGGAAATAGTAAACTGCAGTTTGAATATCCAGAATATCCGAATCTATCTTCAGGGTATCATATTGTAATGATCTGTTCGAATTCTCAGTAGATGAAAGAATACAATTTTTCTGGTAATCGAAAACATACCGGTTGTTTACCTTGTATCCGCCTTCACTGGTAATCCTCTTAAACAGATATGGTTTCATGGATGTGCTGTCGGTAACCGACTCAAAATAGTCCCGCACTTTGAAAATCCAGTCGTAGGAGGTCAGCGATCTGCCAAAACTTTTGAATGACCATGCCGGATTATCATTGTAGGTTGTGCTGTTTACTTCAAATTCGATCCTTCCGGCATCTACCCACACAAATTCCCAGTTGTAGGCAACACGGTAGTTTAGTTTTTCACCGTTTTTGAACGGATAGTCCCGGCTTTGGCCAAAGCCATCTAAAACATAAAATAATCCAATAATCAGGAAAAGTGTACCGGTTTTATGCATAATTGTGTATTATACAATTGAAAGATACAAGGTCATTATTTACCACTTCCCTTCAAAACAATCAATATGGTATAGGCCATGATCTTAAAGTCCATGGCCAACGACATGTTCTCGACGTAAAGGACATCGTATTTCAGCCGTAGTATCATCTCATCCACATTGGAGGCATAGCCGAATTTAACCTGTCCCCATGATGTAATACCTGGTTTTACCTTGTGTAACAGCCTGTAATGAGGAGCTCTTTTTACGATCTGATCAATAAAAAACTGGCGCTCAGGACGGGGTCCAACCAGTGACATATCACCTTTTAGAACGGTGTAGAATTGTGGAAGTTCATCCAGACGTAATTTTCTCATCATTTTCCCAAAAGGTGTAATTCTGCTATCGTTGGTAGAAGATAGTTGCGGGGTGCCCTGTTCGGCACCCAGATACATCGATCTGAATTTGTGTATTTTAAATGGTTTGCCGTGCAATCCGATGCGCTGCTGGTGATAAAAAATGGGGCCTTTTGATGACATCTTAACACCCCAAGCCAGAAAAATATAGAGAGGGGATAAAAGTATGATGGCAATTACTGAGGCAATAACATCAATCAATCTTTTAAGCGACTCCTGCCATGCTGGCATTAAATCAGGTGAAATCTGGATCAGCGGCTCGCTAAAAATGGATGTGGTTTTAACCGATCCCAACAAATAATCCTGCATGATGGGGATAATCTTGATGACAACATCCGAATCTTCAACTTCTCCAATTATATTCTCAACCAGCTCATGCTCCGAACGTTCAACGGCAATAATTACCTCTTTGATATCATATTGTTTGATGAGCTCACGTAAATCCTTGTAATATCCAAGATGCTTCAAATACTTGGCTAACCTGTAGATTTTATAGGTTTTGGCGTTAACAAACCCTATAAACTTATTGCCTGCTGATGGGAATTCATTGTCGAGATCCTTGAAAATTTTAACTGCATTGTCATTGCTTCCAATGATGATGGTATTAAACCCAATAATTTTCCGGTGTATCTTTTTTACCGTTCGGGTGGTAATTATAAGCCTGAAGGCAAAAGTTATGATGAATTGTAAACCAAATAAAACCAGGAATGACTGATAATACGATTTGTACGAGATTACTATGTCATCAAGGATTAAGGTAAAAAATATGATGGTAACCCCAATAAATGCTGATGTAAATGTCTGGGATAATTCCCTGACCCTGGATTTTCGGAATACTTTCCGGTAAAAACCGGCGATGGTATAAAGGATAAGCCAGAAAAGCGGAATGATCAGTAATCCGTAGTAGAGTTTTGTATCGGTGAAAACTTCAGCCAGGTTATTTAATACATGGGGGGCAACCGAATATTTACGGTAAATAAAAAACAACATCCAGACAATTGCTGCCGAAAACCAGTCTGCAAATACGTATTTAGCCTGTTGTAGTTTTTTATTCATTTCTATTATCTGTGTATTAACTTGATATTGTCAAGAATAATGGTTGATTCTTCAGCTCCGGCAGGAAGTGCAGCTTCAAAATAAATCTTAAACTCATAGGCACTGGGTGTGTCGGTTACTGTAGGCGTCAGATTGATATATATTTTGTTCCATTCCTCGTTTGGATTAAGAAAAATAACCGGAGATTTTGTTATAACGGAGGAGTGGGCGTAAATACCAACCGTTAGGTAAGTAGTGGTATAGTAATTTAGTTCAAGAAAAATGGCGGTGCCGTCACCGGGTAGTTCATATGCCAGATGAGATGCCCCTTCGAAAAACGAGGCTGAGTCGGATAAATGAACAATTCCTGAATGATACCCTTCAAATGTCAGGGGTGAATTGGTGGGGGTAAATTCGATATTTGCTTTGCTGTAAGAAGTAGTGTCGATGGATATTGAAACCCCATCGAAGTCTTCCATCCACTTGAAGTTCACAGTTTCCCAATAGGTTGTTTCCATATTTACAGTTACCACGCTGTCTTTGATGAAATCAAAATCCTCAATAATTATGGGTTTATAAAATATATTGGGTATCCGGGAGGAGGCAATTCCGTTAAGCTTAATTCCTGCTTCAAGGCGCAACTTACCGTTACCACTCTTTAAAACCGGGATGGTTGCCGGCATTTCAAAAGCCCCAATGGATTGGTCATCGGCGTAAACCCACACATCGGTAATTTTATGAGAGCTGCTGCCCTGTTCCACATAATTGGCGGTAAAGCCAATGGAATCAACCTGGATAAATACAGGAATACCTGGTTTCAGGTTATCTTCCTCACATGATATCACCAGTAAGGATAGTATTGCTAAAATGGAAATTATATGATAGAAAACCGCACGATTCATTAAATTCAGGTAAATTAATCAGAAAATCTGAACGAAATTTGATTTGTAATATTGCTTTTTGTTGATCGCAGGGGCATCAATATGAAATTTTATCCAGAATCCTATAGGCAATATCCAATGCCATATACCCGTCATTAATGGTCACCGATGGTGTTTCATTGTTCAGAATTGCCCTTGCAAAGCTTTCCAGCTCTGTTTGTATGGCGTTAATTGGTTTAACTTCGGGTTTGTGTATAGATATCTCCTTTTTACCTTTTCCTTCACCCAGATCGAGTACCATTGCGAACGGGTCTTCCGGATCATGTTCGATATCTTTCATTTTTACAATTTCGCATTCCTTTGTCAGGAAATCGATTGAGATATAGGCATCGCGCTGAAAAAACCGGCTTTTGCGCATATTTTTCATCGAAATCCGGCTTGCTGTAAGATTGGCAACACACCCGTTGTCGAACTCGATGCGGGCGTTGGCAATATCAGGTGTGTCGCTAACGATCGGAACCCCGCTTGCATTGATTTTTCTCACGTTGGATTTTACTACACTCAAAATAATGTCGATGTCATGAATCATTAAATCGAGAATCACCGGCACATCCGTACCCCTCGGGTTAAATTGAGCAAGACGATGGGTTTCGATAAACATAGGGTGTTCCAAAAAGGGTTGGGCGGCAATGAAGGCAGGGTTGAACCTTTCTACGTGGCCTACCTGTACCTTTACATTGGCCTCCTCCGCAATTTTTATCAGCTTGCGGGCCTCTTCAGGTGTTGCAACAATGGGCTTCTCGATGAAAACATGTTTTGCTTTTTTGAGCGATTCTGCCGCACATTCATAATGGGATACTGTTGGCGTAACAATATCAATAACATCAACGTCGTTGATGATTTCTGCCAGTGTATCATATCGTCTCAAATTGAACTCATTTTCAACCTGCTGTGCAGTTGCATCATCCGGGTCGTAAAAACCGGTAAGTTCAAAATTTTCTATTTCACCAATACATTTAAGGTGGATCTTCCCGAGGTGACCGGCACCAAGTACGCCAATTTTTAACATAGCCGAAATTTTTATTTGCAAATGTATGGTATTTTTATACTTCAGTTTTTTAATTTCGCCAAAAATATGTTCACTGATTTTTGTTGAGATATGACAGATAACTACAGGCATCAGGGTATGCGAAAAAGGCTTGTCGAATCCTTGCGGGAGCGACGGGAATGGGATGAAAGCGTTTTGGGGGCGATCGAACAGGTGCCACGTCATATTTTTATGGACTCCTCATTTCTTGAATTTGCATACCAGGATAAAGCATTCCCCATCGGGTCGGGACAAACCATCTCACAACCTTACACCGTTGCTTTTCAAACAGAACTGCTTGAAGTGGAAAAGAATCACAAAGTACTTGAGGTTGGGACCGGATCGGGATACCAGGCCTGTGTATTGTTGCAGTTGGGTGCCAATGTTTTTACAGTCGAAAGGCAGTACAATCTTTACAAAAAGGTGAAGAAATTTTTCGAACAGCATAATTACAGGATAAAGGTATTTTACAAAGATGGTTATCAAGGGCTTCCGTCATTTGCTCCTTTCGACAGGATTTTGATAACTGCCGCCATTCCTGAAATTCCGGAAGCACTGATACAACAACTCAAGGTGGGTGGGGTCCTTGTGGCTCCCTTAGGTGAAAGCGGCTACCAGACTATGATCAGGCTTAGAAAAACAGGGGAAGGTGAATTTATTACCGAAAGGCATGGGGGCTTCGTTTTTGTGCCGATGCTGCCGGGGAAAGCAGAGGATTAAGAAACTACATTTTTTCAGCACAAGACTGAAAAAAAACCACTTCGTTAAAACATCCCTTCAGGCAAAACAGACAACACCAATCTCTAATCAAAGAAAAAAGTTATCATCGAATTGCACGAATTAAACGAATTTTAATTCGTGCAATTAGCGTAATGTTGGTTAGTTATGTAAAATAAGAGCCTACTGTCAAAGAAGATGCAGCACGTATTCATCAACGTGCCTTTAGTTACATAATATTTAGCGATAAAACAACATCATGTACCTAAATAGCTGTCTAAAAATGATATTTATTGCTCTATCACTCACAGTGATTTAACTTAACTAATCGTACCTCACCACCCTGGTTATGCCTTTAATGCTCAATAATTTCTTCTTTAAAAATCCCAGGTGTTCTACATTTCGCACATGTATTTTTATTACACCCTCAAATGTTGAGCCTCTTGTCTTAAAGTTTAACTTCAGCATGTTTACTTTCAGGTCGTCAGAAATTACTTTGGTGATCTGGTTTACCAGTCCTACTTTGTCAAGTCCAATGATCCTGAGGTTTGTAACAAAGAATTTTGTATTTTCGGTCTCTCGCCATCGTGCTCCCATCAATCTGTAATCGTAGCGGCTTTTCATTTGAGCTGCGTTCGGGCAATTTTGACGATGAATTTTTATACCCTGGTTCACCGTTACAAAACCGAATATTTTATCTCCTGCAATGGGGTTGCAGCATTTGGCCAGCGAAAAATTAAGATTTGATACCCCGGCCTCAATCATTATAAAACCACTATCCTTTTCCGATTGGCTCTCGATATGTTCCTCTGTAAGTTCAAAATCGTCGTTTTGATCAACAGCCCTGTCGTCTATTTCTTCCGTGCGCGAAAAGAGATGTTTGATCTCCAATACGTCAATCTTACCAATAGCAATATTGTAATACAGGTCAACCGGTTTTTGAAAGTTGTAACTCTTTACGATTTTTCCAAGCGTTTGTTCGCTGAGGTCAAGTTTCCAGTTTTTGAATTTCCGGGCAAGGATATCCTTTCCGGTTTCGGCTTCCTGGTATTTTTCCTCCCTCAACGATCTGTTGATACGGTGAATGGCTTTTTGCGTCACCACAAAATTCAGCCAGTCGAGGTTAGGCTTTTGCGATTTGGAGGTAATAATTTCGATCCGGTCGCCATTTTTCAATGGATGCCTGATGGGGAAAACTTTTCCATTTATCTTTCCGCCACAGCATCTGGAGCCCACTTCAGTATGAATATCAAAAGCAAAATCAAGTACTGTGGAACCCGATTTTAGCTCCCTAAGGTCACCTTCAGGTGTAAATACATAAATATTATTGGTTTTTGACTCGATTTTTGATGTTTGGCCATCATCAAGTCGCTGTGCGCCTGTGGTTTCCAGAACATTTCTTACGTCGTACATCCATTGATCGATGTTTTTACCATAGGCTGTTTCCTTATACCGCCAGTGGGCAGCATCACCTTTTTCTGCAACCATGTCCATCCTTTTAGTCCTTATCTGAACCTCTACCCAGCGCTGATCTGGTCCCAGCACCGTAGTATGCAACGATTCGTAGCCGCTGTGTTTTGGTGTTGATATCCAGTCGCGTAAACGTTTGGGGTTTGGCATGTAAATATTTGTTATGATGGAATAAACATCCCAGCACGAGGTTTTCTCACGGTTGATATATTGCGCATAAATTCTTTTGTTCCCTTCATGCTGATTCAGGATTTGCTGCAATTCCTCATTACTCATACTGGTTGTATCCATCTCCTGCTTTTTGGACTTCTTGACGGGTTTTTCGGCCTGAGTTGGGATCATTTTGTTCTTCCTGCCTTTTTTGTATGGGCGGTGGAAATCGAAAATGTTGGTCTGGTTTTTAAACTCTTCAACATAAGCAAGTTCATCATCAGTAAGAACATCGGTAATTATGATCCGGATGGCAAACAAATCGTAGACCTGCTCAAATTCAACGCCCTGCTTTTCCATTTTTTTACTGATGGATGGTATCGATTTGGTTCTGCTTCTGATCTCGCAGTTTATACCTTCATCACGAAGCTTTTGTTTGATCGGAGATATGAGTTTCCTGATGTATTTTTCCTGCTGCTGGCTGGTTTCCTGAAGTTTTGATTTGATGTTTTTGTAGCGGTCCGGTTCCGACCATTTCATCGACAGGTCCTCAAATTCACCTTTGACCTGGTATAAACCAAGCTGATGGGCAATAGGTGTGTAGAGGTATTTTACCTCGCTCAGATATCTTTCCTGGAGACTTTTGGGCAATTCCTCATAAATACGCATGTCGTAAAGCCGGTGTGCCATTTTGATGAAGATGATCCTCACATCTTCGATCATGCTCAAAAACAGGCTCCTGAAGTTATCTGAACCCAGGTTTATTTTGTTCACAGGAATGATGGAGATTCTTTTGAATCCCTTGATAATTGTGGCGACATCTTTTCCGAAACGTTTTTCGACTTCCTCAACACCTTGATCAGGGGAATCGATGATATCATGCAAAATGGCTGCGACAACCGATCCGGTTCTAAGGCCAATTTCAGACGCAACGATAATAGCTACGGATAAGCTGTGACAAAGCTGCAATTCGCCCGATTCTTTTCTTTTATCGCCATATACCTTAGCGGCAAAATCCATGGCTGACCCCAGTTTTCCGATATTTTCACCGGAGCAGTTTTTGCAGGCATTAAGCAATTCATACTTTTTATGCTCGATGGCTATTTCTTCCTTTTCTTCTATCATTCCTTCCGTGGGTTTTTCTCTACAAAAATACTATTCAATTGTCAAATTATGAACAAACGGCCCTTAAATTAAATAAGTATAGGTGGTACCTAAAAACAAAAACGCCTGGCTGTAAATGCGTCAGGCGTTTTTAGGATCGATTTTAACAATTTTATTTCTTTGGTTTATCCCTACCCGATGCTTTTTTGCCTGCCGGTGATTCCGGAGGTTGTGAGATTGAATCACGCATCCGGGTATCGGCTTTGATATTCTCGAATTTATAATAGTCCATAATACCAAGGTTTCCCGACCTGAATGATTCGGCAATAGCTTTGGGAATTTCAGCTTCAGCCTGGATTACATTGGCACGGGCTTCCTGAGCCTTGGATATGTTTTCCTGCTCGGTGGCTATGGCCATGGCACGGCGTTCCTCGGCCTTGGCCTGTGCAATGTTCTTGTCGGCATTGGCCTGGTCCATTTGCAGGACGGCCCCAATATTTTTCCCAACATCAATATCGGCAATATCAATGGATAATATTTCAAACGCCGTACCCGAATCCAGTCCTTTTTCCAGCACAACTTTCGAAATGGAGTCGGGATTTTCGAGTACTGATTTATGCGAATCAGCTGAACCGATGGATGACACAATACCTTCGCCAACCCGTGCTAAAATGGTTTCTTCACCGGCTCCACCTACCAGTTGCCTGATGTTGGTTCTAACCGTTACCCTTGCTTTTGCTATCAGCTGGATACCATCCTTTGCAACTGCGGCAACCGGTGGTGTGCTTATTACCTTTGGATTTACCGACATTTGCACGGCTTCGAATACATCGCGGCCGGCCAGATCGATGGCTGTTGCCATTTTGAAATCAAGCCCCATATTTGCTTTATCTGCCGATATCAGTGCGTTTACTACGGATTTCAGGTGCCCGCCGGCAAGAAAATGCGCCTCCAGGTCGTTTCGGTTGAGTTTAAGACCGGCTTTTGTTGACGCGATCAAATTGTTTACGATAATTGATGGTGGTATTTTCCGCCATCTCATCAATACCAGTTGGAGTAGTGAAATCCTGACACCGGAAACCAGTGCCGAAAACCATAATCCTACCGGAATAAAATAAAAGATCACCCAGAGTCCGAAAAGTGACGCGATACCTATCGCGATGATTACAAAAACATTTGTATCCATAACATTTATATTTTAAGTTTTACCCAAATTTTATTAAATTCAATTTTTGTCACCTCCACATGCGTTTGTGGGTCGATAAACTCACCGGAGGAATGTACTTCAAAATATTCGTTGTTGATCAACGCCTTTCCTGACGGGACCAGGCGTGAAACAGTTTTGCCAACATCACCTACCTTAATGGAGCTATCAGAAATTACATTTGTTTGGCTGTCAATTTCGGAATGTAACATCGCGCGGTTCCATGTTTTAGCCCGAAGCGAAAACCCCAGCGCCACCACGGTAAGTAAAATGGATCCGGCTAATATATAATGTCCTGCCGGAGCTCCGTAAACAATATAGGTTTGCCAGATACCAATGGCAATTAAGATGAATCCAACAATACCTACCACCGTTGTTCCGGGAACAACCAGGATTTCAAGTAGGAGGAATAACAATCCAACTATGATTAATACTGCTATAACTGTCCAGGACATATTCCTAATTTAATTTATTGATACTGTAAGGCCACGCTCCGACATCTCTAGATGAATGGGTTTCAATTCGTTAAATTCACCCGATTTAACTGCGCATTTTCCATTGTAATGAGTGATCAATGCGCATTGTTCGGCGCTGATGGGGTCGTGCTCACAGACATCAATCAATGTTTCTATCACAAATTCAAAAGTGTTAACCTTATCGTTAAATAGGATCAGCTCATACTTTTCAGTGAGTTTTTCATCAGCCTGGTCGAAGGATTCGGTACGCTCTTTTACCATTTGTTGAAGGGTATTTTTTGATTGAACAATATTAGATAAATTTTTAACAACAACAATGCAAAGTTAATGGAAATAATTTTGCTGTAAGCATAATGCAGTAATTTTGCATCGATTATGAAAACCTATTTTGAATTTATTAAGCTGCTAAAAGTAAAACTCGTGGAGCCTTTGCCGGGATCGAGGTCGCACCGCCAAATGTCGCCTGTTTCCAGGAATAAGTTTCCATATTACCCTGATTTAACCAGGGCTAAACACAGTGGCGTGTTGATTTTGTTCTTCCCTATTGAAAATATTCCGCATATTGTTTTTATCAGACGTTCGGTGTACAATGGTGTTCACAGCGGGCAAATCAGTTTTCCGGGTGGAAAATATGAACCAGGGGATAAAAATCTATTAGAGACAGCATTACGCGAAACCAGCGAGGAGGTAGGGGTTGCCAACCGGCAGGTTGAAGTAATCGGAAAATTAAGCAGGTTGTACATACCACCAAGCAATTTTCTGGTTGAACCCTATATTGGATTTACCGGGACCAAACCTGAATTTACCGGAGACCCCAATGAAGTAGCTGAGATTATCTCTGTTAATTTTGATGAAATATTGGATACAGCCGCTCGTCAAACAACACAAATTATGTCAGGTAAACATGGGGTGGATGTCCCATGTTTCATGGTTCAGGAGCATGTTATCTGGGGTGCTACATCGATGATCCTCAACGAACTTGTGGATATTATGAAAAGCTAGATGACCAGATTTTGCAGAATTAACTTGTAGTTATTACAATTGACGCTAATACTGATATGCCAAAGGAATAGATTTCTCCTTTCAAAATTTTCGCTTCGCTACAATTTTTCCAGTACTAATGACAGCTTTTTGTAGAAGGCTGATGCAAAAGATCATATAGATTTCTCAGTCGTCACGCCAGGGTGTGACTCCATCGAAAAGACAGGGATCACTGAAGTTGATGGTGAGGGGAAAGAGCGGGCGCGCAGCGCCCGCTCTTTCCCCTCACCCAAGTTTAGCCCTATTAACCCTGTCTTTTCGATCACGCCTTGGCGTGAGAGAAATCTATTCCACATTGTCATCGCACTTTGAGATCCTAATTTTTTAGGGTTGGGAACTCAGAATGACAGAATGTTATGTTTTCTTTTTCAGTTGATACAACATCACTTTAATAATAAACCGGTCGTCATCGTCCAGTTTCATCAATAGAAGCATCAAGAAAAAAATCACACAAAAGATAATCGCTCCCAGGATCATCTGCAGGTAAGGGTTAAGGTTAAGGAATCCATTTACCTGCAAAATGCAAAAATATGCTACTACAGTCGAAAGAATGGGTTTAAAAAAACCAGGACTGAACGGATGTATCTTTTCGAAATGGTAAAGTTCCATTATTCGCATTGTATTTACCAGGACTATGGTAAT
>JABMQA010001033.1 GCA_013203545.1 Bacteroidota bacterium | reverse complement strand
TTACGAGGGGGATATTTACGCACAACGTTTCTCAAGTGACGGAACAGCACTGGGAAGCAACTTTATGGTCAATGTTGAACCCGGAGACGAGGAACAGAGTTACCCGACTGTATCAATGGATAGCTGCGGGAATTTTGTCATTATCTGGGCCGACGAACAAAGTGGTGAATGGGACATATACGGACAGCGATATTCCTTTGATGGAACTCCCCTGGATGGTAATTTCAAGATAAATGATACAGTTGGAAACTCACTCCATTATTGGCCGGCAAGCTACAGCTACAGCAATGGCAATTTTATTGTTTCCTGGGTTGAACAACAGTTACTATATGATTTTGACATTTATGCACAACGATTTCTGGCTGATGGTACCCCTCAGGGAAACAACTTTAAAGTCAATGACGATGAGGGGAACTCAACTCAATTTCGCCCTGACATATCCATTGATGACGAGGGTAATTCTATCATCGTCTGGGATGACAACCGCGATGGTGAAGGTAATATTTATGCCCAACGATATTCGGATATCGGCGCAACCATAGGTGACAATTTTAATCTGAATGCAATAATCCCGGGAAGGGTACAGCGTAATCCCTCTGTTTCATGTGAGGGTCCCGGAAATTTTGTGGTAAGCTGGGAGGAATCCGGTACTGATTATTGTGATGTTTATGCCCGGCGATATGCCAGTGACGGAACACCTCTGGGAGATGCATTCATGGTAAATGATAGCATACCAGGCACATATCAGTATGTTTCCAAAATTTCATCAGATGGTGAGGGCGATTTTTTGATTATTTGGGAGGATCTTCGTTTTGGATTTAATGGGGATATTTTTGCCCAATCCTATCAAAGCGGTGGCACATCTGCAGGTGAAAATTACAGGGTCAACGATGATGAAGGGAGCGAAAACCAATGGGGCCCTTCGATAGCAAAAAATCAAAACGATCAGTTCATTGTTACCTGGGTTGATACACGGCTTGTTAATAATGATATCTATGCACAGCGATATTTACCTGATGGTTCCCTGGTGGGGTCCAATTTCAAAGTGAGCATGGATACTTCAGGAACCTCACAATTTGCACCGTCCATTGCCATGGACTCTGCCGGAAATTTCGTACTAGCCTGGGAAGATTACCGAAATGGATACTGCAGCGAAATTTGGGCCCAGCGATTCTCCGGTGATGGCAGCGCACTGGGCGAAAATTTTAAAGTAAACAACGCCGGAGCAAGTGTGCATTACGGCCCGAAAGTGGTTTGCAAAAAGAACGGGGATTTTACCATTGCCTGGGGGGATTCTGAAGATGGCGCTTTGGCCGGAAATCATAAGGATCCTTTTGCAGAAATGGAAAAATCGGATCACACATCACGGGGTGTAGACGGGGGCAGTCAACCCGACATTTATGCCCAGATGTATAAATGCGATGGAACAACCATCGGATCAAATTTTATGGTGAATGATAATGTAGATGATACCTATCAGCAATATCCTGCAATTGCCATCGATTCAGAAGATAATTTTATCATCACCTGGGAGGATAACCGGGATGGTGGCTATGATATTTTCTTTCAACGCTATTTAAGTAACGGTACACCATTGGGGAGCAATGTTAAAATTGAAGATAGTTTGTTGATTGAATATCAGCGGCACCCGTCAATATCTTCAGATGAGATCGGTAATTTTGTTATTGCCTGGGTGGATAATCGCATTGGCAATTATGACATTTGGGCCCAGCGGTTTTTAGATAATGGTATCCCGTCAGGAGATAATTTCATGGTAAATACTGACAGCGGGAATAGCCATCAGTCATCGCCCTGCATTTCTGTAAACGAAATGGGTGATTTTATCATTACCTGGGATGACAGACGCAATGGCAACTACGATGTTTATGCCCAACGATATTCGAGCGATGGCTTTCCTTTCGGGAGCAATTACAGGATTTCCAATACGGGAGGGATGCAACAGTTTGATCCTGTTGTGATTTTAGGGGATGACCGGATTTTCACATGCTGGCAGGATAACCGGGGAGGCCAGACAGGATATGACGTTTGGGCCAATGTATTGGAGTGGGGGCATATTGTGGGTATGAATAATTTCACAATATCCGAAATAAAAGCAAATCCACAATTATTTCAAAATTATCCCAATCCATTTAATGGGTTTACCACGATATCCTATTCACTGAATGAAGCTGATTTTGTGACATT
>JABMQA010001032.1 GCA_013203545.1 Bacteroidota bacterium | reverse complement strand
TGAATAAAAATACCACCGGTATTGAAATTAATCACACCGCCGGTCATAAATATGGAGGCATCCTGGTAATCGGGCCAGCTACTGATGATTTCTGTCCCGAAAACATTAAAGTAGCCGTTTACTACCACAAGGTCTCCATTCAGGCCGGTCAGGCCGCTGATTTGGTATAGGTTGATTGTTCCTCCATCTAAATAATAGCTACCGTAAACGCCATTCTGAAAAAGGTCCCAGGCTGTAAACATACCGCCGTGCATTTCTACCTGTCCTTGCGTAAAAACCAGGGTCATGCACCTGATATCTGCATCTGAAGCAACAAACAGATCACCGGCGGTTTTGTCGATTTCGAGGGTATAAAACTCCTCGGTGCTGCAATACTGATGGTCAGTATTTCCTGTAAAAACCACCTGCCCATTGCCTTCGATAAAGGCATCAGGACCGGGTACATTTGTCCAGTCGCCTGAGATAGAAATCTTATCAGGTGCTGTAACAACTCCACTGTTTAAAATAAAGTCACCCGCAATCCAGATATCCCCGCTCATCGTAACCTGGTTGTTGCGATTGATCGGTTTTTTACTTCCATCACGGTATTCCATGTGCGTTTTTTGTTGTGAAATATCCTGGCCCTTTTCTGTGGCTTTGTCAATCTTCAAATCAAAAAAGTTACTGCCATCGTTCAGGACACACTGCACATCTGCATTTCCATAAAGTCCCATAGTTCCGCCCGTCGGATTGAAGTCGTCGCGGTAACCCAGAAAATTGCCTGTCGTTCGGATTGTTCCGCCATATATTGCAGTTGAAAGGGTGTAACTGGGAGAATCATACAAATAGATACCGGCTTCCGTAAAGTCCAGGATTCCATCCGTCATAAATAAACTTCCATTTCCCTGGTATGGCCACCAGCAATCGCCAAGCCCGCCATGGATGAAGATTTCGCCACCTTCAATAAAAAGACTTCCGTTGAGGTCCACGTAGCTTGCATCATCCTGGTAAAGATTAATAACGGACCCATTGGCAGCTCTGAATATCCCATAAATGCCGGGGTCGGCCAGGTCGTATGCAGTGAAGCCAGCCCCTGTACCCGAAGTTTCAATGCCACCACCAGAAGTATAATTGTAGCTGTTGCAAGACACAAAATCATTGTCCAAAATCTGTACAACGACACCTGGAGCACTGTTCATTTCGATGTTGTCGAACTCCTCGGAAGAGCAGTATGTATAGCCAGAGCCTTTAAAGATTACAGTGCTGTTTTCCTCGATCAGGGCATCCGGCCCGGCTGAATTTAACCATCCCTGAAAAATGTTTACAGTTTTCCCGGTGATATCAAACACCCCGGAATTAATGGAGAGATATCCATTTACTGTAAATGAGTTAAAGCCGTTATCGGCAAAGGAAACCGTCCCTTGGCTTTCGATGGTCAGGTCATTGAATACCTGACCATCGTTCATCTTCAGCAATTGGTTGTTGCCCTGTAATACCAGTGAGCCTGAATTGAGGTTTAAACCACTTGCCCAATATATGATTATATCCCCCTTCACGATAAGTTGATTGCTCGATTCCATCGTTAGCGGAATTTGTGACCAGGATTGTAGCTCTCCATTTACCAATATATCATTTGAGCTTTGTGCGATGACCAAACCCTGGGGGGCAATCTTTTCTGATACCAAGTCGCCAAAGGCACAATTTTCAGACAAATTGTAAATATTGGATTGATAAGTGAAACCGGCAAAAGAAGTCGTACAACCCGAAAGATCCACATTTGCCCCGGGTTTAAAGGTCCAGTTGCCATAAACAAAAAATGTCCCATGACCATTGATTGTGGCTGATGAGCCGGACTCCCATGAAATGTCTTTGTAAACATGCAGTGTACAGAGGGTTCCGTTGAAGTAGATATTTCCGTTAATTATTGCATTATTTTGTACCGAAATGCCATTGTTAAAAAACAAAATAGAGGCATCGTTTTGAACCATCAAATTATTGCAGGGTACCAATGGAAGATCAAGGATTACCGGATGATAGCCGGTGGTTGTAATAAGGACATCTTCAGTAGCGTAAGGCACATGTCCCAAAGACCAGTTGGCCGGGTTGCTCCAGTTCTGACTGATCGCGCCTATCCAGGTGTTGGGTGCTGCGGCAGTTACGTTTATGGTATAATCTTCAACTTCGCCATAAGTAGTACTGCCACATGGATCGAGCGTTCCGGTGTAGATGATCCTTGTCCGCATGATACAGGGTCCGGTGCTTGTTCCGTCCGGTGGCTGAAGGGTTGCATCATAAGGCCCTAAACCGGGATTGCCGCTAACAGCAATATTTTCATCCGCATCAATAAAGTCGCCATCCCGGTTCCAGTCCACCCAAATGCCACATTGATCAGGGGCGTAAGGGTTTCCATTATGAACCGTAATATCGAGCGTCATGTTGAGTACAAGGTTGGTTGACAGGTTGGTGTAATCGGCGTATCCTGTGCAGCCTGAAATGTTATTTTGTATTCCCCTTACTACATTCGAAATATATTCATCACAGCCACCCTGTGCAGTACAATATTCGCGTAAGCCAATGGCTGCAATGCTTGTGCCCCAGGTTGAAGGATTAGAGTTGTTCTGTATATACTGGCTGGTAAACCAAAAAGTATTGTGGTCGACAGGGTCGATGTTCATGCTGCAATAATCGCCCCACCTGTCAATACCAATTTGGGATGACTGACCCTGCTGTAATTCCATATCCCCATAGGTCATCTGGTTGGTGGGATCAGCATAATTGCGGCCTGTACAGCGTAACGAAGGAAAGGTTGAACTACCGGAAACACTATACCCGAGCGCCATATCCCCATATCCATTTTGGGCAATGCTTCCCATCCAGAAGTTTTCGCTGCTGTTCGGGGCAAAGGTACTTTGCTGGTAAATGTACCAATCACCATTGGTTTTCCGAAGCTCATACCAGCGGATGCCTGCCCTATCGTTATTATCCACATCCACAGTATGGCAACACACCATCGAATAATAATATCCAAAAGTGCGGAATTGCAGGCGGTTCATCATGGCCAGGCTCATTGCATCAAGGCCCTGGTCCGTTCCGGGTTGTGGTATTACCTCAGTGCCAAAGCCCCCAAAATCAGAATCGAAAGCAGCAGTATTGATGGTTTGTGCCAGCACAAATGTTGAAGCTACAGGTTCATTCCAGTTAACCTGTAGTTTCCAGAGTTTTAGGCAATCCACCGGGTCATCACCCCAGGCATCATCACTGAAATATATAAAGTAGTTTGGTAAACCTGCCGGAGGCCATTGCCCGTCACAATCTGCTGGTAGCATTCCAACAAAACCCAGCCCAGGCAAATTGGGCACATTAAAATAGATATATTGTGGATAAACCGTACCTGAGAGCATCTGATCGCGGTTCAAAACTGCCGCCGTAGCTGTGCCGTTACCATGTTGCACCGAGAGGTAATAACCATCCTCCCAAATTCCAAACTTGGGGTAATCCGGAAAAGATTCAAACTCGAAAGCATAACGATAGTATGAACCCAGCGGATTGGAAGTGCTTGAAACGGCAACCAAAATCCAATAGGTGCCGCCAGTAATTTCGGTTTCAACGGCAAACTGGCTCACAAGCCACCTATCGGCCCGCTCATCGTACAACACGATGGGGTCACCATCGTTGGTGCCGGTCCAATCGCCAACAAATCCATCCCAAATAGTAGCATTGTCAGCAGGGCCAAAAAGCGAATTCCCCTCTCTGTCGAAAATCTCGAAAATGGTGTTGCACATCTGCACATAGTGATTAGGGCCAATATCGCCATTGGCATCCGAAGGATAAACCCAATCAGTAAAATAACTAGAGCCATTATCCGGATTTTCAATCCCATCAAATACCCTTACCGGGATGGTTACATCTGTTTGTGTTTTGCCTTTTTGCATTGCCGGATCATCCCCATTTGGCAGGGCTGACTCACGGTTCTTAAAAGTTTTATCCTGTGATGGACGTTCCGGCATTACGCTTTTGTGCTGGTGATGGCCGCTGGCACCCTTGGGTGGGATGGGGCCTATATCTATTAAAGGTAATGAAATATCGGAATACCCTGCTTGCGATACTACCGGAGTATATGCTTTCTCATGGTCTTGAGTAAACCCGGAACTAACTGAAAACAGCATACAAAGGGAAATCGTAACAATCTTTTTCATTAGCATAAATATTGATTAGTTTGTTATGATGATTATTATACACCAATAC
>JABMQA010001031.1 GCA_013203545.1 Bacteroidota bacterium | reverse complement strand
TATGTCACAAACTTTGACCAATTCGGGATGGGCAATCCCAATGCAACACAACACATCTCAAAATTATCGCTGGATGGGGGAATTTTAGAATTGAAATGGGCCGACAGCCTCAACAATCCCCTCGGGATGACCCTGCACAAGGACAAATTATATGTGGCCGAGCGGCGCACAGTGGCAGTTATTGATACCAGAACCGGAAAAATTATAAAACGGCTACCTGTTGATGGATCCATATTCCTGAACGATATCGCTGTGGGTGATGACGGCACCATCTATATTTCTGACTCGAGGAAAAATGTCATCTGGAAATCCACCCCCGAAAGTGATCAGGATGAAACATTTGAAGCCTGGCTCACCGAACCCGAAGTTCTTGATCCAAATGTGCTTTATCTTCTCGACAATAAGCTGTTAATCGGCAACAGCGGTGACGGATGGTTGAAATCGGTGGACCTGGAAGACGGAAACATCAGTAAAATCGCCCGCTTTCCCAAAGGTTTTATCGATGGCATCAGGCCGGATGGGAACGGGAACCTCATGGTTTCGCTCTGGCGGGGTTTGCTTTACAGGGTTTCACCGAACGGGAGTGCAAAATTGATATTAAACACTACCAATAAAAATCAGTATTGTGCCGATTTTGAATACATCCCCGAAAGGGAGTTATTAATCGTGCCTACCTTTTTCGAAAATACGGTAACAGGATACAGACTCCCCAAGCAATAATCAGCCAAAATTACCATGATGATTAAAAAAATTGTAATAATTGCCACAGTGGTTTTTGGAACCTTGCTGCTATCATCCTGTTCACAGGATGGCCCCGGGAAAAACGAATCCATACCGGATTATCTCGAAAGATTGTTGAGCGAAGAAGCGCCTCAGTTAGCAGTCACAAAATTCAAAGCCTTTGTCTCCTCGTTGCAAACCGATTCGTTGGAATTCGAATCAGGATTGAATGCGCTGGGATACCGGCTTATTGGTCAAAACAAACTTGATGCTGCAGTTGTTGTTTTTCAACTTAACACCGAATACTTTCCGGAATCCCCTAATGTATGGGACAGTTATGCCGATGGTTTGATGTATTTTGGGAAGAAGGATGAAGTAGTACAATGCCTTGAAAAAGCGCTTGAGCTGGACTCAACTCAAATGAATACCAGCTGGAAATTATCTGAGATTGATAAACGAATTTATGAAGCCCAGCACGAAACACATGCAACATTCAATTATGAGCCGGGTGAAAACACATTTTTAAAGGGTCCCTATTTCGGGTTTGACCCACCCGGAAATACACCTGAAGTATTTGCTCCGGGCATCGTTTCAACAATTGGTGGGCATGAATTCAGTTGTACATTTTCACCTGACGGAAAAGAAATGTATTTCAACCGGGGCGGGAATATCTTTTTCTCCAAACTGGAAGCTGAGGGATGGACAGCGCCACAAGCGGCAGGTTTTAACAGTCCTTCCCTCGATCATGAAGCACACATCACTGCTGATGGCAACACCATGTTTTTTGGAAGTGGCAGACCCGAGGGTGCTGATGGGCAAATCGACTCATATGGAATCCGGATCATGAAAAAGGAATCAGAAGGTTGGGGTGACCAGAAATACCTGATGCCGGGAATGTATGTTACCACTTCTGCAAATGGCAATCTCTATCTTACTGACATCTTTAACATTGCAGGTGGCGGAATATGTATTTCAGAATTCAGGGATGGCACCTATCAGCCGATAAAAAAATTACAGGGAGGCATCAATAAATACAGATCTGCACACCCTTGCATCGCACCCGACGAGAGTTTTATGATCTTCGATGCACAGGAGACCGGCCCGGATTACAGTGCCGAAGCCGATAACCTTTTTGTGTCATTCAAAAACCAGAAAGGCACCTGGGGTGAACCAATTCCTTTGGATCCCATCAACACACCCGGTACCAACATGACGGCTTCGCTTTCACCGGATGGCAAATACCTCTTCTATTACGCAAACCATGACATTTATTGGGTTAGTTC
>JABMQA010001030.1 GCA_013203545.1 Bacteroidota bacterium | reverse complement strand
TAATTATGGCGAGAAAATATTGGTGGATGACCTTGCCAAAACATTTGCCATGAGCAGTCGGAATTTTATCCGAAGATTTAAAAAAGCAACCCGGAATACCCCTTCAGAATATATTCAACGTGTAAAAGTCGAGGTGGCTAAAAAATCGTTCGAATCGCTTCGCGAAAATATTAATGAGGTCATGTATAATGTCGGGTATTCTGATCCCAAAGCTTTTCGCGATATTTTCAAAAAGCACACCGGATTATCACCGAATGTTTATAAACAGAAATACAATCGGGTAAGCGTATAAATTCGATGGGAATAATTATATTGAACACAAAAGCCCCGATTCGTCCGTCAGCTGACAGACGAATCGGGGCTTAAAAAACTTATTTACTAAGCTAATTTTATTCAATCACAAGCTTCCTGGTGATAACTTGATTTGAAGAGAATACTTTTATAAAGTAGATTCCTGGTCCAAATTCAGACATATTCAAATTTAAAATATTGCTATCCGATTTGGTGTGTTTAACAAGCTGTCCTACTTGATTATAAATCTGAAGCTGTTCAATGCTTGAACAATATTTAATCGTTAGCCTGTTAGATGCAGGATTAGGATAAACTTCCAGTTCTGTAGTTTTGACTTTGCTCATCCCAACAATTTCAGTCATCATTTTGCTTGTTCCCTGATAAATTTCTTTGGTATCCATATTCTGAATAAAGACCACAACTTCACAATTTTCAAAAACATATTCATCTTCAAGTGTAATAATTGTATTGAAAGTTTGGATTGCCTGAGTAGAAAAATCAACAGCTAAGCCCATTCCATCGGGATATATGTTTCTTGCAACGAAGTTTTGATTTTCAACTCCCGGAGATTCCAGATCACTTTCGGTCAAAACAACAAACAATGCAAGATTTTCTGTATTAATCCCTTCCAATAGTTCGATGGTAGTATTTACGTTATAATCGATGCCTTCAACATTGGATATTTCCATTTCGATATTAAAGTTAGAAGGGTAATCAATTCTTTCTTCATACAAAGGCAAAAATACAGGGAACATGGGTTGTCCGGTTCCAACTATAGCAGTTACTCCGTCAAACCAAACTGTTGGATAGCCAACTACTTCAAACCAATCAAATCTAACCATTCCTTCCGGGAATTCAAATTCATCGTAAATATGCCATGCAATCACAGCCGTAGTGGCTGGAAATTCTTGATGCAGCTCGTCCAAACCGAGTTCTGCATCTGGACAGTGAGGTCACCATGTACCGGTATAAATTTCTGCGACCACCTTCTGTCTTGGCTGTTCCGTACAGGCAAAACTATGAGTTGCGCAATCATCTTCAGGAACTTCATCCCCTGTAAGGTAAGTGCAAACTTCAAAAGTATAAACACCGGCAGAAATATTCCAGGTATCGAATTCCAACTGAAGTATTTGCCCATATCCAAGGTCAACTACTTCAATGGTAGATGAATAACCTAAAGTTGGTTCAGTTAGGGTAACCGGGAAACTCGCTGTTTCAATACCAAAGTTTCCAATAGTTACAATTGGAACAACATCACCAGCAAGAATTACAGGAGCCATATCAATGGAAACAATACCAGCATTGTAGTATGTGGGATTACCAGTAATCTCAATCATATAATCTTCCCACTCTCCATAATTTGACACTGCACAAGGATCGGGAGATGAAGGTTGATAATAATTGGCACCAATCCGCAATCTATGAATGCCGGTATTTGCTCCACCGGGAATTTCAATCTCGGTTTCGACTATTACCCAATATGAGGTAATCTCAAAATTGGTTAATATCCTTTCAATTTCTGAAAATTCTTCATCATCGTTGAAGTCAATCCACATACTGACCATTAGACCATTAAAAGCCGATTTGAATCCGGCAGTATAAGACATCCCAATTTCTGCAGTTCCCTGCATGTTTGTGAAATCACCATATCCGTCAGGGCTACATCCAGTGGCAAGGTTTTCGATTCCGGCGAAAATAAAGTCTTCAAAACCGTCACCGTTTTCACAAAATGCGGCAGGAATACAATAGTCATCTATAGACTTTAGATTCCGGGGGGGCTCCATTTTATGTTTCACAAAGGTATTTAAGCGTTCCTGTGATTCCGTGTTACCTGAAACACTTACTTGTGCCATCAATTTACCTGCAACCGAAGTGGCCAAAATAAAAATTAATAATGTAATTGTTGCTTGTCGCATAGCAGATCCTTTAATTAATATTCATATGAATAAGTGGCTTAAATTTGAATTCCTGTTTTTTCTTTCCTGAAAAATCATTTTTCTATTTAACAATTCTTCTAAAATATTAATATCCGCCAAGGTTGTTTTGTCAGCAAGTTTTAGTATAAGGACAACTTTTAAGGTGTCTACTTTGCCCTGGTAAGTTGCGAAAGTATGCTGTCCAATTCTGAATCCTCTGAGCAATACGCCGGATAAATTATTCCATTAAAAAACAGAAATAGAAAAAATGGGAGAAAAATATGTTGCTTCAATCTCATTTCTGCAAAAGTACAACATTGCCCAAAACAAAAAACCCCGATGTATTCACTCCGGGGCCTATATTGAAAAAATATTTCTGATTGATGGTACAGAAGTTTGCACCGGCCTGCTGCTGCATACTTTTGTTCCGGTGCAGTTGTAAACTTCTATCATCTGAATATTAGCATGATGGTTTATATTAACAACATCATTGGCCGGGTTTGGATAAACAAGAATGCCATTGTCAACTTCCACATTATCATTCTCAATTAATAATTTCAAGGTTTCTGGTCCAATATCTCCTGTTGGTGAAACAGACCATATTTCATTCCAGGTAATTCCACCGTCACTTGAGGTTTCAACTTTATATGAATAACCACTTCCCGCAAAATTCCAAATGTAATGTTTAAACTCAAGCAATAGTGCGGAATAACCAGAGGTAGTAAGCGCAGGAGTTACCAGCTTTGAATTGCTCGAAAAAAAAGGAGGCCCCAGGCAAAACTGGCCTCAGGTGATGTACCCCCCTGCATGGGATGTGGGTTATGTCTTCCAATTCCCACTTGTAATACGGATTAATGTGAATCTCCAGAGTTAAGACAGGGTGAAAAAACAACACCGGTATAGTACATCATTCATAAATTCCAGGCTTGATAAATTTTTGGTAGATTAATAATTTCGATTCGTTGATAAAAACTACCAGCCCATTGATTTGATTTAATTTTTCAGGCAAAATCGAATTTCTTTGTAAATTGTATTATTTAATAATTAAATCATTAGAATCATGAGAGCACGACAATTGACTTTTTTGCTGGTTTTTGGAATAATAAACATAACCTTTGGCCAATCTTTTTATGATATCAATACCATCAACACCATCGAAATAGAGTTTGAAGAATCCAACTGGGATTATTTACTCGACCAACTGGTGGCTGCCGGTGAGGAAGAAAGACTTATAGGGTCCGTATCAATTAACGGCCAGGTTTTCGACAGTGCCGGGATCCGCTACAAAGGCAATAGCTCATACAATGCCAACCAGGTTAAAAACCCATTGAATATTAAACTCGATCATATTATCGATGATCAAACAATAGAAGGTTATGGTACCCTTAAACTGGCCAATGTATTTAAGGACCCAAGTTTTGTAAGAGAGGCCATGAGCTACGAAATTGCAAGAAATTACTTTCCCGCCAGTCAGGCGAATTTTGCCAATGTTTATATCAATGGCACTCATTTAGGTCTTTATACCAGCGACCAGAACGTCGATAAATTCTTTATGCGAACCCATTTTGCCAGTGACGAAAATACCAGGGTCAAAGGTGAAATTACAAGTAGTGGCCCTCCAACGGGTGCAGTTTGGGAGTATTATGGAACCGATTCAAGCAGTTATTATAATTTATATGATATGAAATCAGATTATGGCTGGGATGAATTAATCGATTTTCTTGACACACTAAATAACCAAAACGTATATGTTGACCAGCTATTGAATATCGACCGTCACCTTTGGTTTCTGGCTTTTTCCAACCTGTTTGTGAACCTCGATGGCCCCATCAACAATCCTCAAAATTACTATCTTTATAAGGATGATGCAGGCAGGTTTAACCCAATCCCCTGGGACCTGAACGAAAGTTTTGGTGTATTTACTTTTCATCAAACGCTGGGTAACCTGAACACTACCAATTTACAGGAACTGAGCCCTTTTGCTAATATTATTGAGAGCGAATACCCTGTGATCAGTAAAATACTCACCAACGATACCTACCGCAAAATGTATGTGGCGCATTATAAAACCATGATGGAAGAAAACTTCTCGAACGGCTGGTACGAAACAAGGGCCCTGGAAATTCAGGACATTATTGATGCTGATGTGCAGGCTGATCCCAACAAGTTTTATACATACTCAAATTTTATCAATAACATTTACAATTCTGTAGGCGGAGGGCCAAATGGGGTCATTGGCATCGTCCAGTTAATGGATGCCAGGGTTGACTATTTGAATTCACTTACCGATTTCCAGTATGTTGCGCCGGAAATTGGCTCCGTGGCGCATTCACCCGAACAGGTGCCTCCTAATTCAGAGGTTTGGTTTACAGCTGAGGTTGACAATGTGAACGATGTGTTTCTTGCCTATCGATCAAATACGTATTCGAATTTTGACAAAATAAATATGTATGACGATGGTAACCACGAGGATGGACAATCGGGAGATGGAATTTATGGGATTTCATTAACTGTAGGATTAACTGATCTGCAATATTATATTTATGCTGAAAATCAGGATGCGGTGGCATTTTCACCTGCACGTGCCGAATACGAATTTTACAGTATCAGCATTACAGGCACAGGCGACCTGGTGATCAATGAATTTATGGCTGATAATGAAACCACTGTTGCGGACCCGAATGG
>JABMQA010001029.1 GCA_013203545.1 Bacteroidota bacterium | reverse complement strand
TTTCATACGTCATTTTCATATATTTGTCCACTTAAATCAATCCCAAACAAAATGAAAAAAATTACCACTGCACTTTTTCTTTTGATTTTTTCGATTCCGGCATTTTCCCAATCATATGCCTATCCCAAAAAGGAATATAAAACGGAAAAGGCCCTTCACATGAATTTTCGGAATTCCAAAGTGAAAATCCCGGCATCTTACAACTCATGTAAACACAATATTAAATTACCAACTCCGAATCCTCCGGAAGGTGCCGATTTCGTAAATATCATTAGTATTGGTACGTCAGGTAATGCTTATGGATATGGGTATGGGGGAAGTAAGCCTGTGGCATTGTGGGCCAACCCTGAATTAAACACCATCACCCATCTGCACAGGATGGGAGGAAACCTTAATCCCAATGGTTTTACAGGTAATCTTGGATATGATATCTCCAGGGATGGCGGCTTAACCTGGAACCTGATGATTCCCATCTACACGGTACCTGAAGACACCTCTGGTGTATATTTTTTGAATGGTGCGAGACAACCCAGCCATGCCATTTATAACCCTGTGGGCAATATCAATCCAGATGATGCCTATGTTTCCTTTACCTCAGGCATTGCAGGTGAAGAGGATGCATATCTCTATGGCCGTGGGAATATCGGCAACACAGCGGATACCCTGAGCAATATTTTGTATTCAAGCCCTGAAGACAGTATTTTTTTAAGTGTTCCCATTGGATATGTGATGACAAGAACAGGGGAAATCTGGATCACTGACTTTTCCCATGACTGGGGTTCGGGATCAATGCAATACCTGGATAAGATTGCGGTGGCACATGGAACCTGGAACAATTCTACCCGGCAGTTCGATTATGCGCTTTCAGCTTTGTCGCATAGCACTGTTTGTGAAGGCGGTCCCTGTGATACAAAAGTAGCTTTCGCACCAGATGGCCAGACCGGGTATATCGCCGTTTTGACCGATGACGGCAGTGTGCCATTTTCCACCGGGCGATCCTACTATCCTGTCCTCTGGAAAACCACTGATGCAGGCCAGACCTGGGAGGCCCCTGTCTCAGTTCCCATCGCAGGACCGAATGGCATAGATGATGTGAAAAATTTCCTTTCGGATGAAGAACTGGAGGAACTTTTCGGACTGCCCCTTCCCAACCGTGACAGCATAGCGTTTACCACAGCCTTTGATTTTGATTTGCATGTGGACGCCTGGGGTTTCCCCCATATTGCAGTAGTAATTGGGGTAAATGGGACAGATGCTTATTCCATTGTTACCGGTCAATCAACGATATCAGGTTATATGTTTGCCGCTGCCTTCAATTTAATGACATACGATGCTGAAAACTGGAAAGGATATGAGATGGGGCGTCTAAAAACTTTTCGCGGAACTTTCGGCTATATCACCACTGACAACCGTATTCAGATAGCCTCCAATTGGGAGGGCACTATAATGTTTACTTCGTGGCTGGATACTGATCTGCCTGGTGTTAATGATAACCAACTACCGGATATATGGTGCCGGGGTTATGATGTAATAACAGAAAGAACTACCTGTAATGAACAATGGGAAGAATTGCCCTTTAATGTAACTGAGTATTCGGAGGCTATGTGGCAGGCCTATTTTTTTGTTTCTTCACATTATGTATTCGAAGATTATTGTGGTGTTTGGACAATACCACTCAGTTATCAGGATATGGATCCCGGTAACCCTGGAGAGCCGGTTCAATACAAATACATTAGCAACTTCACTATCAATATCAATGATTTTTGTTGGGTGTCGGTGGATGAAAAGGAGCATAATTTATCAGCCTTTCAGGTTTCCCAAAACCATCCCAATCCTGCCAATACCACAACCACTTTTCAAATCACTCTCCTGGAACCCGAAATGATCGGAATTGAGGTATTCAACCTTATGGGGCAAAGGGTGCTACATTTTCCGGTAGAAAAATATTCCACGGGTTCCCATCCTGTAACGATTGATGTCGCTTCACTGGATGCGGGGGTTTATTTTTATTCGGTAAGTACCGTTAATGAAACTGTTAGCAAAAGGATGATTTTGAGATAGGTTTTTTTTATTACCAGAGGTAAATATTTGCGGCCAGGGACAAAAGGTTTTCATATCATATATCAAAATCAGGAAATTCAGATTTACCGCTTCTTGCTCGATTTTGCCCTGGGATTGAATTCGAGGCAGAGGCCTACCCAGTACTCAAGGTCTTTATCCAGATCGGTGCCCTCAGGCTCCACAAAAACAAATCCCTTCATGGGGCGTTTGGTGAAATCCATTTCGTGACAGCCCTTTTTTGCGAGGGATTCTTCATAAACTTCTGGTGCAATACGGGCCATCATTTTATCTTTTATCACACCGGCACACATTTTGTCATCAACCATGTAGCAGATGCCACCCATCATTTTTTTTTCTTCAAATGAAATGCGTTTTTCCTGTAATGTCTGTTTGATCCGGTCAGCAAGATGTTCGTCGTAGGCCATTTGATAGTATTTAAATGATTAAGTTTGAAATAGCCAAAGATAGAAAATCATTTGAGTCCGGTAAACCAGAAAAAAAGAAATTCATTTTTAATTTTCCAGGATGGATGTTTAACTTACTGCAAGGTAGGTTCTTTATAAGATTGAAAATTAAAATTATGTGAACTGACTTAGAAGCTGTCTACAAATGATATTTAAATTTGATTAGCCCCGTCC
>JABMQA010001028.1 GCA_013203545.1 Bacteroidota bacterium | reverse complement strand
TTGAAATTTATTGATGAACTCGAAACCGTTTCCAAGGCTGATCTGGTGAAATTCGCCAATGAAAAGTACACCAACAATTGGGCTGTGGTATATAAACGGTTTGGTGAGAATATGACTTTTAAGAAGGTGGAAAAACCGGAAATAACCAAAGTCCCCATCAACCGGGAGTACCAGTCGGATTTCTACAAGGAATTCTCAAGCGTTGAAACAAATCCCATCAAGCCGGTATTTGTTGATTTCAAGAGCGAGATCCGGAAAATGGAGCTTTTGCCGGGGATCGACATGTTTCATATTAAGAATGATGCCAATGAAATTTTCAGGCTGTATTACATCATCAATATGGGGAAAAACCATAACAAATTATTCCCCCTGGCGGTGGAATACCTCCCCTATATCGGTACCGATCAGTATTCTCCGGCAGAATTACAGAAAGAATTCTTCAGGCTCGGGTTGACGTTTGGTGTGAGTTCCGGTAATGAGCGGTCGTATGTATATATTTCCGGGTTGAGCAAATCATATGAAGAAGCCATCGAATTACTGGAACATGTGCTGGCAAATGCCAAACCCGACCAGAAGTCGTATAACGATTACATCAGTGGTATTCTGAAAAACCGGTCGGATAGTAAAATGGACAGAAGCGCCATTTTGTGGGGAGGCATGTTGAATTATGGGATTTACGGTGAGAACTCGGCGTTTCGGGACGTGCTTTCTGAAGAAACGTTAAAGCAAATAGATCCGGTTCAACTCACCGGCCTTATATCCAAAATACCAGCTTACAAACATAAAGTATTCTACTTTGGCCCGGCTACTATTGAAGCAGCAGCGCAACAACTCAGTGAGTTCCATTCTCCCGTCGGGGATTTAATACCCATTCCGGCACCAATTATATACCCGCAAACCGATACCAAAGAGAACAAGGTTTATTTTGTGGATTATAATATGTCGCAAGCCAACGTTCTCATGGTTTCGAAGGCATCACCATTTGATGTTTCGCTTATCCCGCCTTCAAAGCTGTATGACGAATATTTCGGCAGCGGACTCTCCTCCATTATGTTTCAGGAAATTCGCGAATCAAGGGGCCTGGCATACAATGCGTTTTCCTCATTCTCGGTGCCGGGTAAGCCCGATCGCAATAACATTGTATATGGATTTGTTGCTACCCAGGCTGATAAATTGATGCTTGCAACAGATGCCATGTTGGAACTGATGAATGAAATGCCTAAATCGCCCAAACAATTTGAACTTGCAAAGGAATCCATCATTAAAAAAATCAACACCGAACGGATTGTGAAAGAAAAGATATTCTGGACCTACATTGCAAATTTGGATATGGGTATTGATTATGACTTCAGAAAAGATGTGTATGAACGGGTAATAGCAACAGATCTGGATGCGTTTGAGTCAGAATTCTTCAAGCCACAAATCAGTGGATTAAAATACAATTTCCTGGTGCTGGGTAACAAGGAACTTATGGATATGCAAACACTCAGGAATATTGGGAAGGTTGAAGAGATGGCGTTGGATGCGTTATTTAATTACTAATCATTTAGGCTGTCTGATTTGTCATTCTCTTGCGTCATTTCCACTGAAAGGAGAAATCTATTCACCTTTGCCATATCACTTTGTGGACTCTTTTCCGGGTCTTTCCTTTTGAAATTCCTCAGACACGGTGAATGAGACAAGCCCTGGATTTAGTGGTTTTGTTTAATGATTTTCTTTGTCACAAAAGTTTTCCCATCAAAAATCCGGATAAAATAAATTCCACTGATCAGTTTTTCTAAATTGATCTGTGTAGGATGATTATTCCGAACAGTGCCCGATATCATCGTTTTACCAAGGATATTATAAACTGAGTAGGTAAGATTTTGGGAGTTGTTTGTTGCTTTAATCCATATAAAATCTGCAAAAGGATTGGGATAAATCTCAACCTCCATCTGTGGATACTGTAACTCTTCCTCGCCCAATGATTCATCATAAAAGCTTTTTGCTTTAACAATTCTTTCCTTTAGCAGGCTGACACTGTTGAGATGTGCCAAATCGCCACCGGAATAATCCCTGGCAAATACCAAAGCAAAATCCAGTTCAATACTTTCGCCTGAATTGAGTGTGAAAGGGCCAGTTGAAGCCAAACCTCTTCTATCGTCAATTTCATTATTAACAACTACGTCCAACCAACCCTGTCCCGTTACAGGATCACCGGTGTACATAAACATAGTCGGTACGTTGCCGCCATATCCCTGGTTTCCGATGGTAAGATGGGTTGAATCACCCCAAATAGCCCTTAAATTATTATAGCAATACCAATAATAGTCGTATAAATATGTCTGATTATTATATGAGTAATAAGACATTGTGGACGAGATATTTTGATTTAAGGCTGTAAATGAAGCAGCCGGCGGATAATTTCCATAATTAACCGGGTATAAATTGCTGCTGTCGCACTGCGAGTTATTGTAGGCATAAAACGAGTTTAAAACAGTATCAGTGCCCAGATAATCATCTGTGGGGCAGCCAATATCAAAATCATTGTAAAAGCCAATGTAATAATCATGGTAATTATTATCAGATTTATTGATTACCTGGTAGGATGCAAAAACAGTATTGTTCAATGTTGAATCATCCGGCCTGTCGTAAGCATAATACATGGCATGAATTTCAGCTCCGATGCTTTGCCCATAAGTCTGTGTGTGGTAGCCCCGGTGATCATTAAAGATAAAATAAATGGCCTGATCTCCTTTAATAAGCGGGAAGTCTCCATTTGCGGGATCATAAGCCCCATTGCCGTCGATATCATAAAATGGAGCCAGTTCAGTGTTTACTGATGTAGGCCAGTCAAGGATGTTTTCTATCATTTCATATCCTGCATCCTGCCAATGGGCACGATGGTAATCAATATCCGTTTGATAGAGCATCCAAACCCTGTTCCAATTGATGTCATATTCCGTAGTATAGTCGATGGAATCCATCACCGGGCCCGGAAAATAATCTATACCATCACTATTTATGTCCGCAGCAACATGAAGTTCATTATCCTGATCGTGTGCACCCATCCACAGCGATTGTGAATAAATAGCACTAATGCCTGAATTGGCCGGTACTTCAAACATAGTCCCAGATTCCATATCCCAAAATTGTGTACCACAGGCATTGATGCGACAATGGATATTGTTTAATTGAAGTGTATCAAAACTTTTATTATTTACAGTCAGATATACCGTTGCCAACTCCGACATCAGCATATTCTCGGTATCGAGTATCCTGTAAATAATTGAGTCCAATCCTTTAAAATACATGTTGGGGGTATAAAAGATCAGGCTGTCGTTCCAATCTATTTCGCCATGCTGGGGAGGAAAAGCCTGGATTAGTTTGAAAGGATGCTCATCGTAGGCAAAATCATTTTCGAGAACATGGAGGGTGTCGGCCTTTAATGAAAATGCGTCGTAGAAATCGTTTTCTGCTTCGGGTGCCTTTTCCTGTGCCATCACAAGAGAACAGGCAATTGCAAGTGTTAACGTAAAGAGCAGTGTTTTCATGTTTTTAGTATTTAGATTATTGACATATGATTTTCTTTGTTACAAAAGTTCTCCCATCAAAAATTCGTATGAAATAAATCCCTCTGTTCAGTTTTTTCAGATTGATCTGTGATTGATTGTTGTTTTCAACAATACCGGATACTATCTCCTCACCAAGAAC
>JABMQA010001027.1 GCA_013203545.1 Bacteroidota bacterium | reverse complement strand
TTTTAGAACTCCTGACCCAATGGTTAATAATCAATTGTTTAAGAAATTTTTCTCGTATTTCATATTGTCGCAGTTTATTCCTGAAGTGTATTTTTCTTAGTGTTTCTAAGTGAGCTAAGTGTCTAAGTGGTTGAAAAAAAGAGGTGACCACTAAGACACAAGCACACTAAGATTTCACTAAGTTGCTTGCCAATGCGACATTAAAAAACACGACAGGTCAGGAGTTCTGAATTTGTGGTTGATTTTATTGTCTATTACCATCCGGCTATCTCCAACATACCTTACAACTGTATCTACTTGTGGAGCATGCATAATCTTTTATTCTTTCTTTTCTATTTCTGTATTTGCTTCTTTACAAGGTTTATGTTTTCCTTTAGCCAAAATATACATTGTTCACAGTTACCTCACTTCAAGTCAATCATCCGAAACTCAAACGGCATCGGGACCCCTTTAAAATCCTCAATATATGTTTTGGAAACCTGGTCCAGCACCGATTCGGTGATATCCAGTTTAAGTTTCCGGATATCTTCCATTGCCTTTTCGTAGAATTTTTCGCTCAATACGATCCGGTTCCCCTGTGCCTTTTTCATGAGACGGGCCGACATATCGATATCGGTTCCGTAATAGTCGTTTACACCTTCGAAGAATGAGATGTTGTACACATCGGTACAATAATGGATCCCGACTTTGCACTCATAAAAAATATCCTTCACCGGGTGATGTATCAGGTTATCCATGGTGGCATAGATTTCATGCAGCAGGGAGTAATAATCAGTTATTGACCGGCCGGATTTGATATCCGTATCAGGAAGGTAGAGCATGAGTTCATCACCAATTCCTTTCACCACAAAATCGGGAAAATCGTTCAGGATGGAGATGAAGTTAAAGGTATTGTTCAGTTTCCTAATCCACGACAGGTCCGGATTTTCAAACTTATCACCGGTGGAATTGATAAGGTCGATAAAAATGCAAACACCGGGAACTGTTTCAAGATCATTAATCTCGTCAAGCATCTCCTTCGAGTGCGGATTTTTATAGTGAATGAATTTTGCCATGCTTTCCCCTTTTCAGTTTAGCTGTTCGATTTTATCACCTTCTCAATTATCAAAATGTTCATATTTCCCTCCCGCTTGTATTCAACTTTATCCATAAGTTGCATTACGAAAAATATTCCCAAACCTCCAATTTCACGTTCTTCAATGGGTTTATCAATCGAATCGGGATCCTTCTTTTCGGTAGGGTTAAACGGCACACCATCATCCGAAAACATAGCCTTCAGCCTGCCATCCCCGTAAGCCAGGACAACCTTAATTTTGTGTTCGTTTTCGTCACCGTAACCATAATTTATGATATTCGATACGATCTCCTCGGCGGCAAGGTTTACCTTTCGCGCTTCAGCGTGTTCTAATTTCCATTCCCTGGCTGTATGTTCAATAAAATCTTCAACTTTGGTAATCTCTTCAACCTTGTTGACAACCGTCAGGTGCTTCTCATTAATATTAAAAAAAACATGTTTATTTAAATAATAGGTCAATACCAGAATGGTAATGTCATCGGACTGCTCGGCCTCGCCAGCATACGACTTGGTAACTTCAAGGAGTTGTTTGGTGATTTTTTCGGGAGTAGCTTCACAGCAAAGCGACTTCAGGACTTCCTCAAGTCTGTCATCACCAAATAAATTCCCGTCAATATCCATCGCCTCCGGAATGCCATCCGTGTAGAGTACAATCGAATCCTCCTTGTTTAAAGAAAGGTTTCCTATTTTATAATCCATATCCTCAAAAAGGCCCAATGGGGTGCCATGCGTTTGATTGATCTCCTGGATTTCATGATTTTTCCGCAGGATGTAGGGGTAGTTGTGTCCGGCATTACAATAATTGAGTTCACCGGTTTTAAGACTCAAAAGACCCAGGAAAAATGTAACAAACATGGCGTTGTCATTATCCTTGCACAGTTCTTTGTTGATACTGGTAACGATCTCGTTTGCCAGCATGCCGGGTTCAGCCTTTGCGCGCAGCAATGTTCGTGTGATGGCCATAAACAGTGAGGCCGGTACGCCCTTACCCGAAACATCGCCAACAGCAAAAATAATGGTTTCATCATCGATGAAAAAAAATTCATACAAATCACCACCCACCTCCTTGGCCGGATCGAGTATGGCATACAGGTCAACGTCGATGCGATCAGGAAATGGTGGAAATATTTTCGGAATGATACCCTGCTGAATATCATGGGCAATTTTAAGCTCGCTTTCAATCTTATTTCTTGCTGCAGTCGCTTCTTCAAGGTTTCTTATATAATTTTTTAGCTCCTCTTTCATTACCTCAAATGAATGGGTCAGCCTTCCGATTTCATCATTGTATATTATGGGAGGTAGTATCACATCAAAATTCCCGGTTCCGATATCCTCCGATATACCGGCCAAAACCTCAATCGGTCGGGTGATGCGGTTTGAAATAACTGTAATTACAAAAAATATCAAAATTAACCCACCAACTGCCAGCGCCAAAAGCGTTAGAAAAAGTGAATGCAGATCGGCGAATAACTCATCCTCCGGAAAAATGATACCAATGGACCAGCCACCTGAAGGTGACTCCGTATAATAAAGCCAGGCGTCTTCATTCCCGACGAAGGGATTATACTTTATAAAATTCGTTTCACCGGCAATCATGCTTTTCCCGATTTTCCGCAATTTCTCATTATTGGTTTCGTCGGCCAAGGAAAAGATGCTTTCGTTCATGATCAACGAATCAACCGGATGGGTAAGAAAAGTTCCCTTTTTCGAAATCAAAAAAGCATATCCGCTGGTAACAATATCAATGGAGTCGATAACATTTTTCAACCAGCTCATATCAATATCTACCGTGACTATGCCGTTAAATTCCCGGCTTCCGTTATCCCTTTTATAAAAGGGGACCGAATAGGTTGACATGATGATGTTGCCTCCGTTCTCATCAAAATAGGGTTCGGTCCAAACCGGTTTTTCCAGCATTTTTGGTATCTGGTACCAATCGAGGTAGAAATATTCATAGTCGACACCCCCAAGAACCTTGTAACTGGCGGAGTCCCCATCTTTGAAATAGTAGGGGGCGAAATATTTCTTATTCGGATGGTAACTATAAGGTTCATATGATACGCAGGCACCAAAAACCTCCTTATTATGCCTGACAATGGGTTCAAGAAACTTTTTGATCTGGTTTTCGTTGGGTTCGATATTTTCCAGAATTGGAGCAAGGTTTTCAGGAATCTTCTCTGCACCATTCAAAACATTTTCGATGGTATTAACGGTGGACAGAGCAAGGTTTGAAGCATTTTGCCTCACCATTTTCATCAGGATATCGCGTGACGATCCATAGTTGATGAACATGATAGCCGCAAAAATTGCAAATATCCCGAAAAGAATATAAAACCGAAGTCTAAAAGCAATGCCCCTGTTTTTGAACATAATATTTAATTTATTCAGAAATTTGATTTACCATCCGATAAAATATCCAATAATCAACTATTCCCGACTCTTTATTTAAGCTGATGATAAAATGAGCTTCAAAAATAGTAATTCCGCGTGAATAATAAATTTTACGAATCTAAATTAATTATCCTGTGGGCTAAAAGAAGCATAAATCCGCATGATGAACAATCTAAATTCCTTCTAAATTGATCAAGATAAATCCCATTATTTTTAGTCAGAAATAAATATTCTATATTTGCCGCTGTTTATCAGAACCTACTAAAATTTTTTGTACTTATGAAAAAATTACTTACTATTGTTGTTACTGCATTCTTGCCGGTGTTTGCTTTTGCAGGCGAGGCAGACCTGGTCATTCCCGATGGGGTAAAGAACCAGCCCCTGCTTTACTGGGGATTTTTAATCACTTTTGCAGGTTTCCTGTTTGGCCTGTATCAGTTTATGAAAGTTAAAAAGATCAGGGCTCACAAATCCATGCTCGACGTGGCACATGTGATTTATGAAACAGGAAAGACCTACCTGATCCAGCAAGGGAAATTTCTTGCAATTCTATTTCTTTTTATCGGTACTGCCGTAGCCTTCTATTTCGGATGGCTTTCAGAAGCCAACTTTGGGTTTGGTGGGGTAGCCATGATTTTGGGATGGACCGTCGTGGGTATTCTGGGATCGTATAGTGTGGCATGGTTTGGAATCAGGATGAACACCCTGGCCAACTCCAGAATGGCATTTGCATCCCTCGAAAGAAAACCAATCAAATTATTAAACATTCCTTTAAATGCAGGAATGAGTATCGGAGTCGTGCTGATTTCACTGGAGCTTATGATGATGCTGATCATTTTATTGTTCGTGCCGGGAGAATATGCCGGTGCAAGCTTTATTGGTTTTGCAATTGGCGAATCGCTTGGCGCTTCTGTCCTGAGGATCGCCGGTGGTATCTTTACCAAGATCGCTGATATTGGCTCCGACCTGATGAAGGTGATCTTTAAAATTGGTGAAGACGACCCACGTAACCCCGGAACCATTGCCGACTGTGTGGGCGATAATGCCGGCGACAGTGTTGGGCCTACTGCCGATGGTTTTGAAACTTATGGCGTTACCGGTGTTGCCCTCATCGCCTTTATCCTGCTCGCAGTTGGAAATATCGAACACCAGGTACAATTGCTTACATGGATATTCCTGATGCGGATTTTAATGATCGTTACATCTGTAGTATCATTCTGGATCAACGGAGCTTTAACAAAAGCAAAATACAGTCATGTTGATGAACTTGATTTCGAAAAGCCGCTTACATCACTGGTTTGGATCACTTCGATTTTGTCCATTATAGTAACTTTTGTCATTAGTTACCTTACCATCAGTGATATGCCCAATAATATGTGGATTACCTTATCTGTCATCATCAGCGCCGGTACACTGGGTGCAGCGTTGATTCCTGAATTCACAAAAATGTTTACCAGCCCAAAATCAACCCATGTTAACGAGGTGGTAGAAGCCTCCAAAAAGGGCGGGGCCTCTCTAAATATTTTATCCGGCCTGGTAGCCGGTAATTTCAGTGCCTTCTGGATGGGCATGGTTTTCTTCCTTTTGATGTTCATCGCCTATTATGCCAGTACTTTCGGATTGGGTGATTATATGATCTATCCCTCCATCTTTGCATTTGGCCTGGTAGCTTTTGGTATGCTCGGTATGGGACCTGTTACCATTGCTGTGGACAGCTATGGCCCGGTTACCGATAATGCACAATCGATTTATGAACTGTCGTTGATCGAAGAAAATATTAAAGAGATCACTCCGGAAATTGAAAGGGATTTTGGTTTTACACCTGATTTTGAAAAATCAAAATACTATCTCGAAGCCAATGATGGCGCCGGGAATACCTTTAAAGCAACCGCCAAACCGGTATTGATCGGTACTGCTGTTGTTGGTGCCACTACGATGATCTTTTCACTGATCCTTGTAATTAAGGGTGTGCTGGGTGTTGAACCCGAACAAATCCTGAACCTGTTGAATCCATATTCGATCCTGGGGTTCCTGCTTGGCGGCGCAGTAATATATTGGTTTACCGGCGCATCTATTCAGGCTGTAACAGCAGGTGCTGCCCGTGCCGTTGAATTTATTAAGAAAAATATCAACCTCGATCCCAATGCGCCCAAGAAAGCGGATGTTGAAAAATCGAAACAGGTGGTACAGATTTGCACCCTTTATGCACAAAAAGGGATGTGGAACATCTTTATTGCCATCTTCTCATTTGCGCTTGCTTTTGCATTCCTTGCCTCTCCGGTCGGCTTTGAATCAGGTATGGGCCAGGCAGATAAGCTGATTTATGCTGCCCCGGTTTCGCTATTCGTAAGTTATCTGATCTCCATCGCATTTTTCGGGCTGTTCCAGGCTATATTTATGGCCAATGCCGGTGGTTCATGGGATAACGCAAAAAAGGTGATTGAAGTAGATATGAAGGAAAAAGGCACCGAATTACATGCGGCAGCAGTGGTAGGTGATACCGTTGGCGATCCTTTTAAGGATACCTCTTCAGTAGCCCTGAACCCGATCATTAAATTCACAACACTGTTTGGATTGCTGGCTATGGAGATAGCCCTGGCAGAACACTTCAGGCCTGTGGCACATTATATTGGCGTTTTCTTCCTTGTTGTAGCGCTTGTATTTGTATGGCGATCATTCTACAAGATGAGAATCAACAAATAAAATAAGGTTTTAAAAATAAAAAAAGCCATTCGTAAACAACGGGTGGCTTTTTTCGTTTTCGGTTGAATAAGTACATATAAAAAAAGACCCGGTCACAATAAACCGGGTCTCTTTTTTAACATATGTTTTTTCTTTTATCCTGAACCGAATTAATCTTCGGGATGAATGGCCTCTACGGGACAAACGTCGGCGCATGCACCGCAGTCAGTGCAAACATCAGGATCGATTATGTAGATATCGCCCTCAGAGATAGCTTCTACGGGGCATTCATCAATGCAAGTACCACATGCAGTACAGTCATCTGTTATTACGTAAGCCATTTTCTTTTGATTTTTAAAGTTTAACAATGGCGCAAAGTTTAAAATATTTTCTTTAGCAGGAAGTATTAATTGGAGGAATTGTAAAATTTATAGAGAATCTAAATTGTGGATTGGTGTGGTAATTTGTTTTTGCCCCGGTTCTTTAATTGACGGATCGGGGTTTTGTTTTTAGTGGAAGCTGGGATGCGATCAAGCTCCGAAAATTTGAATCCATTCTTTTATTCGGGTAATTCCTTTATTTCGCTGGTAATTATTCGCAAAACCGAAGCATTCATTTTTTTACTTTGAGAAGCTCTGTGTATTCTTTGTGACACTCTGTTTAACAGCTTTTTAAAAATAACACAAAGGAGACACAAAGGCCCACAAAGCCTTTTAAGACAGCCTCTTTTGTTATTTTCCTTAGATTTATAAAATTTCCAATGCTGTTTTCAAACAAGCATCATTTTCTAATCTAAGACCTTGTTTAATCAGCGAGGTTTCGATGGCTTTCAGGGTTGTAACAACTTCATTTTTACCTACCATACCCATGTGGCCAACTCTGAAATAGCTGGTTTTTATTTCGGGTAACAATCCGCCGGCAACAATAACTCCTTCATCCAGGATACCCGAAATCAATGCTGAGCCCTGAACGTTTTCGGGGAACCAGGGTGCAGAAAGGGTATTGGCGGCAGCACCATCGTTAAGTGGAATAATTTTTAACCCCAGGCTTTTCAATCCTTCACGAAAGGCATGACCTACCTTGCGGTGCCGCTCAATGCGTTGTTCCATTCCTTCTTTCAGTATGAGTTGCAAACTTTTTTCGAGGGCCAGGATGAGGTTTACCGCCGGTGTTCCAAAATAGGAAGGTTTGCGCTGCAGATAGGCGTCCATGATGGGCAACCAGTTTTCCCAATCGGCGTAGTAATTTCCAACCGGCTGGGAGCGGTTCTTCCAAACCGACATGGCTTTTGGCGAAACAACCAGCATGGCCAGCCCGGGAGGGACACCAATGGCCTTTTGTGAAGCGGTAAGCACCACATCAATACCCCAGGCCTCTTGTTGAATCTCTTCGCCCGCCACCGAGCAAACACCATCAAGAATAGTGAGCACATCATACTTTTTACCAAGCACTCCAATGGGTTTTGGGTCGTTCATCACCGCTGTGGAGGTGTCCACATGGGTAGAGGTCATCAATTTATATTTCTTTTTTTTCAGGGCAGCCTCAATTTCTTCCAAAGGAACGATGTCGCCGACAGGTGCTGTGAGCAGCGTTACGTTTGCACCGTATCGCCTTAAAAGATTGGCAAACCGATGTCCGAAATATCCGGTCGAAATTACCATGGCACAATCGCCGGGTTCAATCAGGTTGGAGCCGGCAATATCCATAGCAAGGGTACCGGTGCCCGCAACTACAAAGGGCTGACCTGAAGGGCACATCCATACCAGCTTCATCATTTCCAGGCTGTGGCCAAAGCTCTCGATAAAATCAGGAGCCACATGACTGGGTGTGGGAACACACATGGCATCCATCACTTCCGGTTCAAATTCGATGGGTCCCGGAATCATTAAAAGCTTTCTTTTCATTTTCTTAAGATATGATGTTATAGTCGTCTAATATTTTCAATAGTTCTGCTTTAGTAGCTGCATCAAGTGGAAGAATGGGTTTACGTGCCGGGCCTCCATACAAGCCGATATAATCCATGGCCGCCTTCAAGGCCGGCACACCCCACTTTTTGGTAACGGCATTGTTTACAGGAATAATATCCAATTGCAACCGGCTTGCCTCGGCCATATCCCCGGCATTAAAGGCTTTGTGCATGGCTATACATTGTGCAGGAGCGATATTTGCCGAGGCCAGAATACCGCCGCAGGCACCCACACTCATGGCCGGAACAAGGAATCCTGCCGATCCGGCCAGTATCTGAAATTCAGGTTTCGCCCGTTTTCTGATGGCACCCATTTTTGCCACATCTCCCCCCGAATCCTTCATGCCTGCAATATTTGGGTGCTCCGATAGCATGAGCAGGGTGTCAGCATCCATATCCATCCCTGAATTGGCAGGCATATTATACATTATAAGAGGTATTGTTGACGCATCGGCTACAGCAAAATAATGCTGCTTTAAGGCTTCGGGTTTCATCAGTCCTTTATAATAGAATGGATTTAAAACCAGCACGGCATCAGCGCCGGCCTTTGCGGCTGCCCTGGTGAGCATGATCGTTTCGCGGGTTGACTGTCCGCCGGTGCCGGCAATCATCAATTTATCCGGAATAATGGCCTCACGTGCCATTTCATATACCTGAATTTTTTCTGTATCCGACAAATGCACCAGCTCACCATTGGAGCCCAATACCAAAAAGCCACGCAAGTCGAAAGCACTTAATTTTTCGATATTGCTTCTCATCTTATCCGGTGCCAGGTTTTCATCCTGATCGAACGAACTGGGCAAGGGTGGGAAAATTCCATTTAATTTTATCATGTATCAAAATTTTTCACAAAAGTAGGCACTAATTCAAGGCTACAAAAATGGATTCGTTGGAATAATGGATTTTTTGCCATTGAAATAAAAGAATATTCCTCATAAGACCTCAGATTTCTTCTTAAATCCCTCATGTAAGTTCCCTGTAAGACGATGGCTCTATCACCTCCACATTTTTGCCCACTGCTTGCGGAGGGGTGATTCATTCGAATTTTTTTCCCGCCAAAGGCGGGAAAAAAATTCGTTAAATTCGATCAATTCGATGACAAAATATTTTTCTGATGAAAGTTTTATGTTATTTGTCGTGCACCCTTCCTTCCAAAATCGCATTGTGACGACAGAAATAATTTTAATTTTGCAAAAAAAATTCCAATTCAAAAACAATGAAAAACAATAGTTTTCAAGAGTCGATCCTGCAGGGTATTCCTGCTAATTTGCCGGATGCAAAAGCCTGGGACGACGACATCAGCCATGCACCCAAAAGAAAAGACATTTTATCGCACGACGAAAAAAAGCTGGCACTGAAGAATGCCCTCCGGTATTTCGATCCAATCCACCACAAGACCCTTGCTCCCGAATTTGCTGAAGAACTTGAAAAGCATGGCCGGATTTACATGTACAGGTTTATGCCGTCCTATAAAATGTATGCCAGGAGTATTGATGAATATCCTTGTAAAACCAAACAGGCAGCTGCCATTATGCTCATGATCCAGAATAACCTGGATCCAGCAGTAGCTCAGCATCCCTGTGAACTGATTACATACGGTGGCAACGGCGCTGTATTTCAAAACTGGGCGCAATATCTTCTAACCATGAAATACCTGGCCGAGATGAGTGATGAGCAAACGCTGGTCATGTATTCAGGCCATCCAATGGGCTTGTTCCCATCACACAAAGATGCACCCAGGGTGGTGGTAACCAACGGGATGGTGATACCCAACTATTCCAAACCGGATGACTGGGAAAAATTCAATGCACTGGGTGTTTCACAATATGGCCAGATGACAGCCGGATCGTACATGTACATCGGCCCGCAGGGGATCGTGCATGGAACGACCATCACAGTATTGAATGCCGGAAGGATGCTGGCCGGAAATGCCGGAGAAGGACTTGGCGGTAAATTGTTTGTCACTTCCGGACTGGGAGGTATGTCGGGCGCACAGGCCAAAGCAGCAGTGATTGCCGGTGCCATTGGTGTGATTGCCGAAGTAAACGAAAAAGCAGCCGTGAAACGCCATTCACAGGGCTGGGTGGATGAATTGTTCTATGATCCGGATGAATTATGTAACAGGATCAGAAAAGCAAAAGACAACAAGGAATCTGTATCACTGGCTTATGTCGGCAATGTTGTGGATCTCTGGGAAAAGCTGGTTGCAGAAAATATCCATGTTGAACTGGGATCGGATCAAACTTCACTGCACAATCCGTGGGCTGGTGGCTACTACCCTGCCGGATTAACCTTTGAAGAATCGAACCGGATAATGGCCGAAGAACCGGAAAAATTCAAAGAGCTTGTTCGCGCTTCACTTCACCGTCAGGTAGATGCCATAAACAAACTCACCGCCCGGGGCATGTACTTTTTCGATTACGGAAATGCTTTCCTTCTTGAATCCAGCCGTGCCGGAGCCGATATCCTCAAAGAAAACGGCGACTTCAAATACCCTTCATACGTGCAGGATATTATGGGACCCATGTGCTTCGACTATGGATTCGGCCCTTTCCGATGGGTATGTTCTTCCGGAAGGCCTGAAGATCTGGATACCACCGATCACATTGCCATGGAGGTACTTGAAGAAATTGCAACGACAGCCCCAAAGGAAATCACCCAACAGATGAAGGATAACATCCGATGGATTCGCGAGGCAAAGGTAAATAAACTGGTTGTCGGCTCCCAGGCACGCATCCTTTACGCCGATGCCGAAGGCAGGATTAAAATTGCATCGGCTTTTAACAAGGCCATCAAAGAAGGAAAAATCTCAGCTCCGGTGATCCTCGGAAGAGATCATCACGATGTTTCCGGAACCGATTCCCCCTTCAGGGAAACATCCAACATTTACGACGGTTCACAATTCACAGCAGATATGGCCATTCAGAATGTAATCGGGGATTCGTTCCGTGGCGCCACCTGGGTATCCATACATAATGGTGGCGGCGTTGGCTGGGGCGAGGTGATCAACGGTGGATTTGGAATGGTACTGGATGGAAGCGAAGATGCCGGTCGCAGACTCACAAACATGCTGTACTGGGATGTGAACAACGGGATTTCGAGACGGAGCTGGGCGCGGAATGAAGGAGCGGTATTTGCTATCAAACGTGCTATGGAAGCGGAACCCCGGTTAAAAGTTACAATTCCCAATGTTGCTGATGAGGGGCTGGTTGATGGGTTGATAAAATAAGTAAACCGAATCATAGGCATGTCCAGGTAAGCAGTATATCGGTTCTTTCATGCAGAAGGAAGATGTATAAACACAAATAACAGCCCCATCCCCGACCCTTCCCCGAAACGGGGAAGGGAGCGTACTTGCACGGGAACATGTTTTAAATGCGTAGCGAAACCACTCATGGTTAAATCAGGGGATAACGCAACGAACAAAACCCACAACTCCCATGCAAGCACGCTCCCCTCTCCATTTTGGAGAGGGGCCGGGGGTGAGGCATAACTATGGGAGAGGTTAGGCAAAAAAAGAAATGGTAAAACTCAAAAACACATCATCACACATCTACCATTACGGGGCAACGCCCGAAATTTTCGATCGTGCCCAACAGCTTCGTAAGAAGATGACCGAAGCCGAGGCAAACCTATGGAAACGGCTTCGCAACCGGAAATTTGAAGGATTAAAATTCAGGCGTCAGCACCCGGTAAACCGGTTTATTGTTGACTTTTATTGTCATGAAAAACGGTTGGTTGTAGAAGTGGATGGCAGCATTCACGACCTGAAAGAAGTAAAAGAAAGGGACGAAGGACGGGAAGAGGATCTGAAGAACCTGGGATTAACTATCGTAAGATTTACGAATGAAGAAATCTTAAATGACATAAGTACAGTTCTTGAAAAATTGAAAACAAAATTATAATAGCCCCATCCCCAACCCTTCCCCGAAACGGGGAAGGGTGCGTACTTGCATGGGAACATGTTTTAAATGCGTAGCGAAACCACGCATGGTTAAATCAGGGGATAACGCAACGA
>JABMQA010001026.1 GCA_013203545.1 Bacteroidota bacterium | reverse complement strand
TTCAAAATCTTCCCATCCTTTTTCATCCCTGGTGTTGCTCAAATTCTGGATTACACCCCGGAGCATCCGTCGTGATGGCTCAGGTAGCTTACCAAGATTTTCTTTAAGTTCGCTGATGACATTACCTAACACTTCATTTTTCTTTTGCGTAACAAGGATGTGAGTTGCCAGTTCCTTATTCTTCAGCTCAATATTTTTTGTCAGATTTTCTTTTTCCAACACGGTGTTCCTGATCTTGACTCTTTGTTTATTACTATGCATATAAAAGATGATTGTAATCATAGCCAGTAAAATCGCAATTATAATTAAGATATAGATCAGACGCTGGTATCGGGCTTCCATCTTCTGCTCATTCAATTCAACCTCGAGCTTGTATTTTAATTCGGCATACCTTGTATCACTGTTATTTTGAAGAAGGGAATCCTTGTAAATGTAGTATTTTGATAAGTAATGATATGCACTGTCAGGTTGTTCGTTTTCATAGTAAATTTTTTGGATCAAACTTGAAATATAGGAAATCCTTACATGTGAGTTGATCTGTTCTGCCAATGCCAAAGCTTCCTGAAAATAATCAAGTGCAACCAAAAAATCCCTGTATTCATAATTTAACCGGCCCAGATAGCTTATAACAACAGATTTCCATAATGGATTGGCTAACTTATCCGATAGCTTAAGTGCCGACTCGCAGTAATAAAATGCTGAGTCGACCTGCCCGATCTGTTCCTTTAACATTGATAGATTAATGTAATTTTTTGATAACCAATAACTATTGCCTTCTTCTGTGTTGAGTTTAATTGCTTTTCGGAAATATTCTTCAGCCCGATTGTAATCAATTTCCACAGTGTTGAAATAAAAGCCAAAATTGTTCATTATGGCTGAAATTCCCCTCTTATAACCTGCTTGTTCGTAACAATCCAGGGCGCTCATTTCATAATCTCTCATGATATCATATTCCCGTCTGGCTAAAAGGCAATGGGCAATCTTTCGTTGTGCGTCTCCCATTCCTGTTAAATTGCGTTGTTCACGAAAGAGATCAAGTGATCGCTCCAGTTGTTCAAGAGCCTGGTTGTATTTTTCCCGGGAAAGATAAAGCCCACCCTTTAATAAATGGTAATTCGCCAGTAATTTTTTATCAGATGTGCTGAGGGCATATTCCTTGATCCGATCAGCATAGGTTTCCGATCTGTCATATTCACCCAATTCCATTGATATTTCAGCTTTCACATTAATTGCTTCAATTTCCCCTTTTTCATAGCCTGCATTTTTGGCTTTTATAATAGCGTCTTGCACAAAAAAAAGAGCAGAGTCAAGATTTCGGTAAATATAAATATCGGCAAGTTTGATAAACCTGTCGATTTGTTTCTTTGAATCTTTATCGTTTTCAATACTCTTCGAAAGACTCCCGGCTTGCCCGAAACAATTTGGAATGGCAGCCCAAAGAAAAATGAAAAGGAAAGGTAAATTAATTCTTAAATTCATTTATTACTACATTTAAAACATCGCTATCAGCTTAACCATGCAAATTCCAATGCTGACAAACAGCTAAAGTAATTATTTAACTTTAGATTGATACAATAATATTGTTCGTCAAAGAAGCCCGAGATTCTTATCCTCAGTATCAATGTCAATAAAAGGTTTCTCGATAATATGCCATTATGAAAAAAAACCGGCCCAAACAGGCCGGCTCTAAAAATATTAACTTCCTAACGTTTATGACAAATCTTACCTTATCACTATTTTCCTTACTTCGTTGATATCCTCATTGTTGATCTTTACATAGTACACACCTCCCGAAAATGTGCTGACATTCAGGTTGGTTGTGTTCGTGAAGTTTTTCTCAACCAATACCTGGCCTTTTGAATCGATTATCTTCACTCCTACCACACCGGAGTATCTGTTATTTAATTTTATTGTAATTTCCTCACTGGCGGGGTTCGGATAAATTTCGATAGTTGCTTCACCCATTTCATTTATGCCTGTATTGCTCATTTTAACCTTGTTTATCACAGCGAAACTTTCAGATTCGTAGGTCCCGGTGCTGTTATCCATTGTTTGATCAAATTCCACATCCAAAACAAATTCCTCTCCAGTGAAGGCCCTGTATAGCCTATACGCAACCTTTTCCCCTTCGGTGAAACCATTTTGCTGCGTTGTCGTTGCATCATCACCGTAAAGTATGATGGCCTGGTTTTGTTTTGTGCTGTTGATTTGCAGGTAGCCAAACAATTTGTTGTCTGCACCGAAAGCGCCGATTACATCGCCTTCTTCAAAATCCACCATGGCAGCATTCAGGAAAGCGGTAGGCTGGGTAGCAGGTGTCATGTTCAGGGTGCCCCAGTGGTTTGAAGCGCTGTTCATATGCGCGGAAGTTTTTGTGGCCAGCTTTCCGTCACATTCCGGGAAGGTGATGGTGAATTCGTTGATGACTTTGATCTTGTAGGCATTGCCGGGCGACAGGTTTTCAAGGGAATAAATGCCCATGTCCGGCCAGAAAATGCCGGTACCGATCAGATCCTGGACAATGACGATATCATCCGTATGATCGCCGAAAAGATCCATCACATCTGTATCACAGTCGCCAAGGACAGGAAGGTATGACCACCCTTCGTACAGGGTCATCTCATTTCCTGCGAACTCCTCTCCACAGATTTCGAAATCAAAATCCTCCGCTGCCTTGAGCACATATCCCGAAGTGTTGTCGAACTCACCCATTGAATTTACGTTTTCTCCCGGCCAGTAAACTCCGGTGAGGTTCCTGAAAATGATCAGTTCATCCACAACAGGGGCAAACAGGTTTTCAACTTCTGCATCGAGGGGCAGGATATATGACGACATACTGTTCCAACCCGCATTAAATGAGTAATACTGGCAAAACATGCCTTCGAGGCTGGTGACTTTCGACAGGCCGAAATCGGCAAAGTAACCCTGATTGGGCATGGTAACATCGTAGGTAGCTCCAGCCTGGTATCCTTCGAGGTCGCTCACGTCGAAGATCCTCCACCTGAACAGCTCGTCAGTATCAAAACCGTCTTTCTCCGGAGTGGTGATATCATCGCCGTACGCACTCACCACAGCGCCGCCGGATTCATCCATCGCTGCAGCGCCGCCGCATTGTTCATCACCGTCGTCATCAAGGTAAAATACACCTACCCAGTCTCCCTCTTCCAGCGGCTCTCCGAAGATATTGGGATTGGCCGTTGCCGGAACATTAATGGTATGTACGAGGCCCGTGACATTGAAAGTCCAGGGTTCGTTCGTTACATCCAAATAAACAGGAACATCGATTTGTGGATTTTCCGGGTCGTTGCTACTTACCATGATCCATCCTTCATAGCTGCCATAATCCAGGTCATCGGCGTTAAACATGATGTTAATCTCAGCACTTTCTCCGGGAGATATGTGACCATTCATTGGCTCTGCCGTAAGCCACGGGTCAATGATCTCACCTTCCAGCCTGGCATGAATATTCCAGTTGTAATCAAGTCCAAAGTTTGATAAGGTTGTCCAGTATGTACCATTGGAAATCATGTTTCCGAATCCGTCAACAGGAGGGCCATCATCCGTACCTGCAGGGCCCTGTCCCGCCTGTGATCCGGTAATTGAGTACCCTACCCAGATATCACTACCATCTATGATCACCGGTGTGTCCAGTGTGATGGTGTTCCAGGATTCCGCATCAGGGGTGAACAACTGATCAACTATAAGTTCTCCGGGATCCCATTGAGTTCCTTCTCCCCAGACCTTCAAAGCAAATTCGATACCATCCACATCCTTTGTAAATATTTCAACATCGGTCAGCGAAATGCCGGTATATAGGGTCAGGCTGGCTGAAGGCCAGTAAGCAGCTACAACAAAATCGCCACCAATGTCCAACCCAACTCCGTGGTCATTATCACCACTGTCGTATTTCAGGATCACTTCATCATCTGTTGCTACCATACTTCCGGTGGTGGGATTAACTGGTTCGGAAACACGCACCGGTAGTTCTATTTTCGGGTAGACGGCAGCTACAATACCATCACTCCTGTCACCAAGATCAATGTCGAGCGTATAATGCAGGGTCCCTTCACCATTGTTATGGATGGTTAATGTTTGTTCTGTCATTGTACTTTTCATCATGGTTAGTTCCATCGACTCCGGATCGACAGAAACCTCAGGATAAACGGGAGGTCCGATCTCCGCCATGAAGTCGAGTGCATTGCCGTAAAAATGCATGTCGCAGGAACTACCGACTCCCCCATAGTTTGTCCGAATGCGCATGGTGTGTTCACCATAAGCGACTCCGGAGGGAATGGTTAATTGTGTTTGATATGTTACATAAGCCTCTTCGCACCAGAAATTATCCAGAACCATTTCATCCTCATCCCAGAAGTAATCATCATTGAAATCGATCCATGCCCGAACGTTGGTGTTGCCATACCCGGCAGTGAAAGTTACGATATCCTGATCCTGAACCGGAGTGGAAAGCCCGGTCCAGTCGTGGTACCAATCATATTCGTAGGTGGGCGCCCCATCGCAGTTGATGGGATCGAAATTGAGATCCCTGAGTTCGAAGGAAACTATGCCATCACCCCATTCACATCCGAACATGTACAAATCTTCGACACAGTAGGTGGGTACCCAGGGGTCAATATCCAGCCTGATCCAGTAGGCATTGCGATCGTCGCAAGTAATCGGATCAACGAAATGCGGAGCAAAAAATGCAACATAATCTCCTGGTTCGGTGATATCAATATTGATACTGCCCTCTTCGCATTTTTCGTAAATGCCACTCCACATGATGTAGGAATTATCACAGCCATTGGTCATATCGATGAAATAAATGGCAAAAGGGAATTCTGCATTACCGGTAAGTGTTACATTCTGGGCTTGCTCAATAGTGAACAGATACTCGTCGATGTCCCTTGTTTGTCCGTCGTACCAGGCAGTGCCGCAAATGGTTTCGCCGTCGGAGATGCTGCCAAACGAGGGATCCTTCGTGCCCCCGGTAGTGTTGGATCCATCCGTCCAGATGTTGCAACCGTTATTTGTACTTTCTCCGCAGGGTTCATTCTCAGGGGTGGCATCAGGCGGACATTCCACCACACATGGGGCTATATTGGTAACCTCAATGGATTTGCAATCATTCTCCGGCCGTTCATCGCCCGGCAGGTTGGTACATGCTTCGATAACATAAGTCGCATCCCACACCGACAAATCGGCCTGTTCGGAAAATGTATATTCGATCATTGCTCCTGCTTCGAGGGTCCCCGGTACGATTTCGGAAACCATGTCACCACCATCAATTGTATAATAAACGGGCACATCCTCCTGGTCGTTGCTGCCGTTGTTTTTAACCACAACGGTCACGTCTTCCGTTGCCAGATCTTCACCGGTTTCGGGAGAAAGAATACTAACAACGCGGACATCATTGGAATAAGCCGGATTTCCCGAATTCGGGATGGCAAAACCGGTCACCTCCATGCCGCTTGTAAATTCCCCTATCAACTCGCATGATCCGTTTTCAGGGTCACAGGTGTAAAGCCCGCCAGATTCGGTATAGGCAGAGAGATACAGGATGTCGTTATCCTTATCCCAGGCCATATCCTGCGCAAAGTTGATGTCAAAGCCAAGCGGCCCGACGATTTCAGAAGATCCTGTAGCAGGATCGATGAAATAGAGGTTATCATCAGCTAAATCGATACCATACAGGTCGCCGTCGTTGTTGCATGCAATGGCGATCATAAAGCCACCGTTGTCGTTGTGCAAGTCCCCGATAAATGTCGATTCGCCTGTTTCCGGATCAACCCGGAACAACTGCCAGTTGGTTACGCCGTACATGATGTGGCTGGCATTGTCGTAAGCAAGTCCGTTGAAACCATCTGTATCGCCAATGAACTCCATTACACCCGAGCCCGGATCGATGGTGTACAATCCGCCGTTGTATTGGCTGGCGTACCATGCGCCATCGGCCCAGCAGGCGCCCGTAATAAACTTTGATGAGGTGGTTTTGGAAATCAGTTCCACAACGGAAGGATCGTCGGCGAGAAATGCAATGGGCCCTTCATCAACGCTACTACTGGGATCAAAAACGTTGTAAGCATAAAAAATTTCGTTGTCCACCACCTTAGCCGTCCTGTTCATGCAGTCGTTTTCGGGGATTTCATCATCTTCGAGTTGGGTGCAGGCCGCTGCAGTAAAATCCCCCACTGTGGCATTCCACACATCGAATTCCACGATGGAAGTTTCGCCATAGGCAAGTCCTGTTACTGTTCGGGAGGAAGAATAGCCTCCATCGATAGTCAATCCGACATCGAAAGTAACTGTTTCGTAGCCATCGTTCAAAACGGTGACAGCAGGTGTAATCATACCAGGGTTCGTCATAACGGGGATATCTATCAAGATAACTGTCGCATCGTAAAAAACAGGCGTGCAACTAACTTCACCAATCTCACCTCCTTCGGGTTCGTTGCCATCCATACCATCTTCGAAAATCACATGATGCATCAGGTCGCGCACCTCGTAGGAACATTCATAGCAGTCATTGCCGCAATCGAAAGAGGCCTCCAGGGTGCCGCCAACGGTGACTTCAAATTCGATGACCTCCGGGCCTGATCCGTCATCCATCTCGTAGTGGTCAAGCACGGTTTCACCATCTTCGGTTATGGTCAGGCTTCCCCCGTTCCATCCGTCACCGTAATCGTCATATGCCACAACCGAATAAATACATATCATGGAAGGGTCTTTGTTAACAACCGTCTTGCTTTTAGCGTTGTTGGCGGGATTTTCATCATCCTTCAGATAAACTTCGGTTTCGATGAGATGCTCACCGTAGGCGCTCAGATCGGCCTGGTTAGTGAATGTATAGTTCATACTTTCATTATAATTCAGTGTATTTACCATAGTATCCGAAACCCAGTCTCCGCCGTTGATCCGGTATCGGACAGTAAAATTGCTTTGAGCCAGTACACCCTTGTTTTGAACCACCACTTCCACATCTTCCAAACCGAGGTCAAATCCGCTGTTGGGTTGGGGAATAGCGGCAAGACACAGATCCAGGTCGGGCGGCATCGGGGCATCGCAAAGTTCAAGACCAAAGATGATTTGATTTGGATCATACCTCCTATTGTATAGGTTCCGAGGACAAGATTCGGATGAATGAAAAGGCCTCCGCATATGCCGTTGCCATCGGGGCTGTATATGCCCGCATCAAAAGTGGTACCCGTTTCTTCCCCGTCGGGCAGGGACATCTCGACCAGGGTGGCACCGCCCCCGTCTTTGCTGAATCCCCACAGGTAGGGTGCATCGTTGCAAACCACCCAGGCAAAACCGTAATAATTGGCATATTCGCCGCACCAAAAACTGTTGAGGGTATTACCCGAACGGTCGAACAGGGTGATTTCCGAATCGTAATTGTTGGCATAAAAGCCATCCGAGTCCTCATCATAAGCTATGGCCCTGACGTCAGTAGGCGTTTCCATCGTGCTGATGAGTATTCCGCATAGTCCGATGCCGTCGAATTCCATCTGGTAAAGCGTGGTACCGGCATCGGAGCCGTAAAAGTAAGTGCCGTCGAAGGCCAAATCCCTGATGTTCGATACGCCCGGGACGGAGAATTCACCCTGATAGTCTCCGGCCAGCGAATACACGTAAAAGGCGTCTCCGTTCCACTTTGACGAATAGATAAAACTGCCGTCGGTTTCCAGGCCTTGCTCCCCGCCTTCCACAGCGCAGGGGAACTGGAATTGCTCATCGAATATTACATCCGTTGATACGGGAAAGACCCTGACATTCCCGTTGGTTTCAGTAGTGCAAGCAGCTGATATCTTCCTTTCCGCCTTGCGGATGGCCGGGCCGGTTGAAACCTGATCAACCGGTAGCAACCGGATTGGGCCCGTTTCCGGTTTTGAGGAGATCATCGTATGATCTGCCTCCTGGTATTTCTTAATCTGTTCAAGTTTAAGAATATCCGTTGCAGATTGTGCAAGCAACATATTTGCTATGCAAATCATAATTCCAATAAAAAATGTAGCTTTTTTCATTCTCGTAATTCATTTAATAGTTAGACTCAAAATAATTTGTTAGTTGTGAAATATTAAGCATGTTCGGATTCGTCAATGTCCGGTTCCGGAAAAGAATTTAAGGTCTGAAGTATTTTTTCAAGTGCATCGTTTTGCAGTTTCATTTTTTTAATCATTGCTTCGGCCTTACTGTTTTCCTTGTTAATTTTTTCATCTCTCTCCGGATTTTTTTTCTTCCCGGGAAGTCGATTTTGATTTTTCATGGTTTTGATTTTTCACACATCATCCGTTGCAAATATACTCCCCCTTAATCCGGTCTGCCAAATATCAGCAGGCTATTAAACCTGCACAGGTCAAGGCTTTTACCCAAACATTACCACACAAGCAATTATAACAGGCTTTAATTAAGCATATTAATACATGAAAAGAATTTAATGACATGGCAGCCTAACATCATTGAACCTGATTAATGTTGTGGTATTTTGAAATGCGTAAAGTGTCCCTTTACCGGGATTTGAACATCAGGGAATAAACAGGAATGTTTATAAATGTTCAAGGTACAGGCTCAACGAAACGGAAGGATCGGTAATGTTGAGCTTTTTGCGGAGCCGGTACCGTGCTACTTCAACACTCCTGTGAGTGGAATTTGTAAGTGCGGCAATCTCTTTGGTTGACATTTTCAGGCGCAGGTAGGCACAAAGCCGCCGGTCGTTGACGGTCAGGTTGGGATTGATCTCATCCAGGCGTTTGTAAAAAGATTCGTACACCTGGTTAAACTGAACTTCAAAGTTTTTCCAGTCGGAATCTTCGGCGCTATCGCGCAGTTCTTCGATGCATTTTTCGATGAAGTCCCTGTTGCCATGGGTGAAATAAGACTTGGCCCTGATGAGTTTGTCGGCCATCGTGGTGATCATATCATTCTTTTTCTGGAGCAAGATGATATTGGAAGTGATTTCCTTGTTGCGCAACTCCAGTTCCTTGGTCAGGTTTTGCTGTTCGAGTTTGAGTTTGTCTTTTTCCAGGATCAGATTGTCCTGTTGCAACAGTGTTTTGGCAGCCCTGGTCCGTAAATGAATGAAAAGGATCGTAATTAAAATGATGCCCATGATGGATATGGACAGGGCTGTCGCCATCAGGAGCGTTTTGCGGCGGTTCCTGGCCTCAATTTTCAGCGCCTCCTTTTCGAAATCATATTTAAACTGCAGCTCTGTGAATTTTTTTGTGTTGCCTTCGCTTTCAACAATTTTATAATATTCGTAAAACTCCTCAAAATAATCATAAGCCTGCACATATTTTCCTTGTGCTTTATAAACAAGCGCAAGAAGATGAGCAGCTTCCATGGCAAGATCGGACCATCCTGATTTTTTAGATAAGCTGAGTATCTTTAATAAATCGTCTTCTAATGTATCGTATTTCCTTAATTCATATAAAAGGTCACATTTATACAACAAATTCCTGTTTTCAACAAGGACGTCCCCAATCCTACGGCACAATTCCAGAGATCTGTCAAAATAGATAAGGGCACTTGCCGTATCTCCCAAACCAACATATTGTATGGCCATATTGCCCAGGATTGTTGCTTCCAGCGTATTATTCCTTACGCTTTGCATCTGTTCAATCGTATTTTTATAATAATCCAGGGCCTTTTCATGGTCACCTTTACTGGCATACACAAGTGCAATATTATTGATAGTGGAAATTGCTTTACTTTTTAAGTTCAATGAATCAAATCCCCTGCGTGCCTTTTGAAATAAGACCATGGCCTCATCATAATTCTCCAGTGTTGCATGAAGCACTCCAATCCTGTTCAGGCACAGGAATTTATTCTGGCAATTTTTTTGGAAGTCGTAAATATCAAAAGCATTTGTATAATATTCAAATGCCTGGTCGATGAGCATCGTTTTAGCAAAAATATCGCCACGAATCATGTAAGACTCAGCCAGCAATTGTTTATCGCCGGATTTTTCAGATAAAAATTCCGCTTGCTTAACCAGATCAAGTGCAGCTTTGTTATCTCCAATCCGCAGATAATAAAAACATTTCTGAAATAAAGCTTTGATCTCCCCTTCAATATAATTTCCGGCAACAGCCTCTTTATAGGCTTTTTCAGCAAAGATCATTGACGAGTCATGGTTTATGTAAGCATACTTACGCGAAATAATATTCAATAAATCAACCCGTTCCTTTCTGTCGATGGCCCTGTTCGACAGGCGTACCAAACTATCCAATTCCGTCTCCTGACCAAAACCTGATAACAGGCTTAGCGTTAAAATGATGCTGATTTTCATTTTCCTCAATCTCATAGCATTCCTGTTTCTAATGTTTTAAACGAATGGCATGATGAATTTTAATTCAATCGGCCAGTCGACCGGATGGATTTCATTGCAAGTTTTCAACAAATCTACATAAATTCCTGCAAAACTAAATTGTTCATTGGCTATCGGATATTTTAAAGAATTTTGAAAGCCTTTCTTTGAATAGCTGAAATAAAAAAAACCCTGCCAAGTTAAGGGCAGGGTTTTTACCTAACGTCTATGAAAATACTTACTTTATCACGATTTTTCTTACTTCATTGAGATTCTCATTATTGATTTTTACATAGTACACACCGCCTGAGAATGTACTGACATTCAGGTTGGTTTTATTTGTGAAGTTTTTCTCAACCAATACCTGGCCTTTGGAATCGATTATTTTCACTCCAACCTGACCGGTGTAACTATTGTTTAGTTTAATTGTAATTTCCTCACTGGCAGGGTTGGGGTAAATTTCGATGCTTGCTTCACCCATTTCATTTATGCCTGTATTGCTCATTTTTACTTTATTAATTATTGCGAAACTTTCAGCTTTGTAAGTTCCGGTGCTGTTATCCGTAATTTGATCATACGTAACTTCCAGGTCGAATTCTTCTCCGGTGGAAGCTCTGTAGAGCCTGAATGCAATTTGTTGTCCTTCGGTGAAACCGTTTTGCAGTGTTGTTGTTGCATCATCACCATAAAGTACGATAGCCTGGTTTTGTTTCGTGCCGTTGATTTGCAGATATCCGAACAGTTTGTTGTCAGCACCAAAAGCACCAATCATATCGCCAATCATGAAATCTTCGATAGCTTCTGTGGCAAACGCGGTTACCTGAGTTGATGGGGTCATAATTAGGTCTCCCCAGTGTGTTGACAAATTGTTCTTCTGTGCAGATGTTGTGGTGATGGATTTACCGTCGCATTCAGGGAAGGTGATGGAAAATTCATTCGTGACTTTTATCTTATATGCATTGCCTGGATACAGGTTTTCGAGGGAGTAAATTCCCATATCCGGCCAGAAAACTTGCGATCCGATCAAATCCTGAACGATCACGATGTCGTCAAGATGACCCGTGAAAAGATCCATGGTATTTACATCGCATCCGCTCAGTACAGGCAGATAATGCCATCCAGGTGTGAAAGTTAATTCGTTGTCTGCGAATTCGATTCCACAGATACCAAAATCAACATCTTCGCTTACCTTTAGTGCATAACCCGAAGTATTGTCGAAGTTTCCGATAGTATTAACATTTTCACCGGGCCAGTAAACGCTGGTGAGGTTCCTCATAATGGTAAGCTCGTCAACGATGGGAGCAAACAGGACTTCCACATCCGCATCAAAAGGAAGGATGTAGCTGGAAATGCTATTCCAACCTTCTGCAAAACTGTAATACTGGCAATACATCACTTCAAGACTTGCAAGCTTTGAAATACCAAAGTCGGCAAATTCTCCCTGGTTGGGCATCGAAGCATCGTAAGTGCCACCAGCAGGGTATTCCGTTGTTTAGCTGGCATCATAGATCTTCCATCTAAAGCTTTCGCCGCTGGCAAAGCCGTCTTTTTCAGGTGTGGTAGCATCGTTGCCATAGGCTGTTACAACCGCAGCGCCAGTATCATCAATTTCAGCAGCGCCGCCACAAACTTCACTACCTTCTTCATCCATAAAGAAAACACCTACCCAGTCACCCGGTTCGAGAGGCTCTCCGAAGATGTTGGGGTTGGCAGTGGCAGGCACGTTGACGGTGTGGGCAAGGCCGGTGATGGTGAAAGGCCAGGGGGAAGTAAGCGTATTTATTACCAATAATGCAGGATGCCACGTTTCAACGAAAGTATTACCTTGACCATCTGTTAATGTTACTTTAAAATCATAAAAGGCTGAATCGTTTTCTGAATTAAATACGTCTTGCAATTGAGATGTGTAAACCTTGCCATACAACGAATCAAAGGATTCCGGCTGTTCAGTTAGTGTCAAATCAATCCAGTTTTCTGATAAGCTGTTTTTATAACTTAATGATGCAGCAGCTCCGGATTTATAAATATAGTGGGAAAAATCCTCTGAAATACTAAAATCTGCCGCTGCAATCATTACCATGGCATTCTCGTCAGATGAAACCGTGTTGGATATTTCCCCTGCCTGGCTGAATATCCGGAACGTCGTTAGAGTAGGAGGGTCACAATCGGTGTTATTCTGATCAAATGTAAGAACAGTAATAGTTGATCCAGGAAAACCGCTGATTAAAAAATTTTCATTCGTAAGGGTTTCTTCCACTATTGCGGATGTTTCTGTGATCAAAGGCTCGATAAAATTTGATAGTACGTCTTCAAAAATTATATTCCCATCATGTTTGATCGAAATATTGCTGTTAAAATTATCTGTCTTCCTAAATTCATCGTATTGCCCCAAATAATTATATAAACAGAGGATTAAATTTGGTACCATTCCGCCGAAGGTATTAAGGCTTTGACAATAAGCAAATGGCGCTTCAACTCCAAGTTTGTAAGACGGACTTTGGCCCAGGTTGTATGATAAATCATGGAAAGGGAATATATTTCTTTTCTGCAGCGCAAAATCAAATGAATTATACCACCGACCCACATCTATCACATTTTTGGTTTCATCAACAATCAACAGTTCCGATTGAATTTTTTTTGGAGATTCATGATCTGGCTCGCCTTCCCATACCGTCGGGCTTGCAAAATAATCCATACCATTTTGAACCGTAAGTTCGCTAATTTGGTTATCCAGAAATATATTAACAATATCACCGGCAGAATAGGGCAGCAATTCTCCAACCACATGTTCAATTCCAAGTACTGGGGCTCCCATGTATGTGATAAGTTCATCTACAACAGCATAACAATTTTCACCGGCACCGGGGCTCAACTGAAAGCTCTGCTCAAGAAGCGTGTAGTCATTCGATGTATTCGTTAATATTGTATCGGTAAACAATCCATTAGAAATGGGGTAATTCTTAATCTGGTAAAAATTGGCTTCCGATCTTAGCTGACGAGCCGTCCATATTTGATACCGATCACTCAGGTCAGAAACCATGACATAATTGAAAGGATAATATAGCAAATTGAATAAATACACAAGCGAAAAGGAGGGGAAATTTGAGGGGAATCTTAAAAAATACCGATCATCTTTTTGCGACAATAGATCTGGATTAAGCAAGATGCCATTTTCATTATATGTATTCAATTCTACTTTATTCTTAGCATCTGTTGAGTTAATTAATGTATCAAAAGTTCCCTCAATTGAAACGTTTTCATACACTACCCACATAACGACTTTATTTTCGTAACCAGGAACTGGTTTTGAAAATCCAACCCAAATGTCATATATCCCATCTGGAACTTCAAAAGTGATAGACGTACTACTTGTGAAGTCATCCACATTATATGTTTCATTAATAAGGCCGGCAAAATCAGGGATAATATCAAAATTTAAAGTCACAGTTGCAT
>JABMQA010000091.1 GCA_013203545.1 Bacteroidota bacterium | reverse complement strand
GAGCATAGACTAATAAAATATTCGATTTCAACTTTTACCCGGTATCTGATCAATGCAGACTCGGAAAAGTAATTTTTTAACGAATCCACTTTATTTCTGTATCTCCCATCAATCGGTGATATGGCAGTTAAGTCGGAAAATTTAAGCATTGTATCATTCCGTTTAAAATTGTATTAATGAATGTCGGTACAAAAATACAATGAATTTGTTTTAAACAGGCAATTGAATAACGGACCAGGATCGCTAAACTTTTTGTGCAAACCCAAATCAATCTTTAAACCAATTGTGTAAACATCAAAATTATGGTGTCCGATTGCGTTTATGCTTCTGTCGATTTTCATTTCAAAATAAGACAGGATTGTTGGGGTAATTTGGTAATCGCCTCCTATTACATAGTATTCCAGATGGAAATCTTTTGGTATATAATTGTCATTTTCCAGAGAAGTCTGAACATTCAGGCCGCCATGAAATGACAACTTATTGTTTAAACAATACTTAAAAAACCACTCGTACCCGTTGTAATTGTAACCATACAGCAAAATGCTGTCGTTAACCTTAATTGGAACTACGTTGCCTCCATTGTGGTTGAAATTGAAAGCTGTATAAATTTTCTCATTCGAGAATTTAATACCCACTATACCTGTAACCTCATTCTTTTCAGCATGAATAACAAGATCCATTACCTCTCTAGTAATTCGTGCGTTATTAACTGCAATGCCCAGTTCGAGGTGTTTGGCGATATTGTATATCAAGGATCCGCCATAATTGGTTTTGATGCCATTCAACTGTGCCTGCAATCCGATTTTGACAGGTCCGAATTTATTTCGATAGATTACTGATTTTGCAGCCCTTCCTGTCCCAAGTTCTCCGCCATCGGTACCTGTAAGGTATGTGCCGCTTGCCTGGCCACCAAATACATCAAACATATCTGTCCATCCTGAAACATCATAGTATGCGCCCCATTGCTTACCGATGGAAATGGTGCCCCAGTTTTTATAGCTAAATCCTATATAGCCAAGCCGTGTGGAAACTGCATTATCAATATCTGAAAATACGGCATCTGGTAAAGATTCTGTAGTATTGATACTTGAGTTAAAGGTATAATTATTATCTACCAGGTTTACTGCCATTTCAACATCTGCAAAAAAATGCAGGTCGCTATTCACAGTTTTGTAAATCCCAAACCCGATTTTTGATCCGTTGTTCTGAATCTCAGCCTCGCTCTTATACACGGCAACCTGTGTACAAACACTGCCGTACAGCGAAATCGAATCAATAATACTATTCTTTTGTGAATGGACATCCGGTGATGTCAGCAGTGTTGTTAGTATGGGCAACACACCAAATAAAATAGGTTTGAGTTTCATCATCGATCATAAATTATTTTTCCAACCATTCAAAAATAGGGAAAAAGATCGAATGAAATGTCAATAAATAAAAAAAGCCGGGATTTTCCCCGGCTTTTAAAGACTAAAAATTAGAATTATTCTTTTACTATTCGTTTGGTTACAACTTTTTCGCTATTGGTGATTTTAACCATATAAACACCATTTTCTAGATGACCGATATTCAATGTAATATGATCACCTGATAATTCTGTTTTCGAAACAAGTTTTCCGTGTATTGAATATATGGAAATTGAGGTTCCATCAACAGCATTCGGGCATATGATGTTTAGTTGGTCATTTGCCGGGTTGGGATAGATTTCCAGTCCGGGAATGTGTGTGGTTGCAATAAGGGAAGGATTTTCCTTAAACGCTTTAATGCCTGAAAATCCGTTTGATGCAAATTTACCATTGTTGTATTCGAAACGGCTATCGAAATTGGCTATGAGTAATTTTTCAACGCCGTTTTCCAAAGCCCTAAATTGAATAATTTCCCCTTCAGCACAACCTTCATCTTCCATAGTAGTAGGGTCATCGCCATAAATAACCAAAGCAAGATTTTCGGTGGATGATTTAATTACACTCATACCGATACATTCACCTTTTGAATTAAATGCACCGATCACATCGTCCGTTTTCATCTCTTGCATACTTTCGCTGTAAACTGAGAATATATGCGCTGTACCTGTGTTGACAGGTGTTTCCCATGTGGTTGTCGGGTTCTGGAACTCAAATCTTGGCATTTGAGGAAGGCTGACCTGAGATTTATCAAAATCAGGGAATACAAAAGTATATTCACTTGAGAGCATAACGAGATAAGCCATGCCAGGGTACAATGTCTCCATTGTAAAAATTCCGCCTTCAGGCCAATAGAACTCACCGTTGTAAATATTGTAAGCATAGATCAGTGGTGTACAATTCGCAAACATGTAATCCGCATCAACTGTTTCCATCGCTAAGATAGGCAGGTAGTGAACACCGGCAGGAATAGTTACTTCACCAGTCGTTACCGGTTCCCCAAATACACAGTTACCGGCAAACTCGGTCATTTTCATTTTATAACCCTCATATGGATCCCAGAAAACTAAAGTATTGATACCAAGTAAAGGCCAGAAAATTCCATGCTCTCCAAGGAGAACCACCATCTCGCCAAACTGCGGATTGTTGATTACAGCCTGCATCATATCTACAAGTTCAGGATTCCATGGGCTCATATAAGAAGAAATGGCCCCCCATCCCTCATAGTATTCCTGGCATTGTGCCTCATCGATGGACTCAATAGTAATATAATCCTCCTTGTAAATATTAAAGGACTGGGTAAATTTATTTACAGACAAATTTACAGAATATGTACCTGTGTTTTCGTAGTAAACGACCGGATTTCTGGCGGTGGAGGTTCCCGGGATACCACCGGGGAATTCCCAATATGTGGTAAACAATTGATTGCCTTCAACCTGTGGATAGAAAGTAAATGAGTTGAATGGGTTGGCAACCGGTTTATCAGCATCAAAGTCTGCACTAATTTCTGACAGTGCATAGAGTTCCCATCCACCTTCACAGTGAAGGTTAATGGCGTTGGCCATGCCGAGGAATAATTTTCCATCAGTAGTGGTCATGGTCCTGATGCCATAATTTCGTTTATTGCCAAGACCTTTTAGGGATACCGG
>JABMQA010000090.1 GCA_013203545.1 Bacteroidota bacterium | reverse complement strand
CTTCAAATATTGTACGATGTTTTTGAACTCAAAGCCGACTGGTGGCGCGGATTAGGTATCCTTGATAAAAGCGGGTTGAAATTGCGTGAAAAATACCGGCACCTGGATGCGGACAAAATGATTGAAGTGGATATTGAGAAAACTGTGGAACCCAAAGGTTGTATCTGTGGTGAAATTCTAAAGGGAGTTAAAACCCCAAAGGATTGCCGTTTGTTTGCCGGTGCGTGTACACCTCAGGATCCTGTAGGTGCATGTATGGTGAGCAGTGAAGGTGCATGTCATGCATATTTCAGGTATAATCGGGATTAGGATAAAGAGAAATAATTAGCCCCGTCCTTCAGGGCGGGGAAAACGAAATTCTTCAATTATTGGAAGCAAAATCCAGAAAAATTTGAAATTAAAAATAAATTTTTCTGGATTTTGCGAAAATTACTTTTATCAAATTCAATCCCCGCCCTGAAGGACGGGGCTAATCAAATCTAAATAGCATTTTTAGAGTTTAATAACATAAAAATTTTTATGGCAACTGAAAAAAACATTTTATTAAGTCATGGGAGTGGTGGAAGGCTTTCGCATGAGCTCATTTCAAATCTCTTTGTCAAATATTTCAGCAATGATAAATTGAACAAACAAACCGATTCTGCCATTTTGGATGTGGATCAGAATTTACTGGCCTATACAACCGACTCATACGTGGTTGATCCCATTTTTTTTCAGGGTGGGAATATTGGAAAATTAGCTGTTTGTGGTACTGTTAATGATTTGGCCGTATCAGGGGCCATGCCTAAATATTTGAGTTGCGGATTTATTATTGAAGAGGGCTTTCCACTTACTGACCTTGAAAGCATTGTTAAATCAATGGCAGACGAAGCAAATGCCGCAGGGGTTGAAATTGTGACCGGTGACACCAAAGTTGTTAATAAGGGGAAATGCGACAAAATTTTCATCAATACATCGGGTATTGGCGTGTTGCCTGAAAGCAGGCGGTCAATAAGTTTTGGGAAATCGATAAAACCGGGGGATAAGATTATCATCAATGGTTCGATAGGTGATCATGGAATTGCCATTCTGGCAGCCCGCGAATCACTCAGTTTTCAATCTGATATTTCCTCCGACTGCGCCAGTTTAAACCATTTGATTAACCATGTTTTGGAAACAAACTGCCGGGTAAAATTTATGCGTGATGCAACCCGGGGTGGCCTGGCTACCGTCCTGTGTGAACTTGCTGAAAATACCAACCTCGGTATTGAAATCCATGAAGGGCATATACCGCTTAAAGAAATTGTAAAAGGCACTTGTGAGATATTTGGATTTGACCCTGTGTACCTGGCCAATGAAGGGAAAGTTGTTATGATAATAGCCGGTGGGGATGCCGAAACTGTACTCAATGCCTTAAAATCACATCCATTGGGAAAGGGTGCAGCCATTATTGGTGAGATTAACAATACCCATCCCGGTAAAGTCACTATGCTTACCGGGATAGGCGGCAGAAGAATCATCGATATGCTGGCAGGCGAAATGCTGCCCCGGATTTGCTAATTTCCAGAATCAGCCTATCCGCTAAACCCGTACTCGTGGTAAAACTTATTGATTGCTTCAGTAAGGTCCTCAAAGACCACATAGTGGTTTTCGCAACCACAACGAGAACAAATGTTTACCTTACCTCCTACCTTGATGTTCATTCCAACCATTGGGGCGTCGCATAACTTGCAATTGATATCACGCGTGAGCGATTGATTGCAGTGGGGACAGTAAAACTTACCAATCTCCTGGTCTTTTATACCAACTGCACACTCTTTATCATAACAGCCGTAAAGCGAACATAAATAAATTACACCTCTGCTGGCTTCACATTCGATATTTAACTTGATGGTGGCTTTGTCGTGAATTTTATGTTCTTCATCCATTAACGATTTACCACAGTGTGGGCATTTTACCAATAGCGATACATGATGTTTCATAGTATATTTTTTTTAAAATTAGTAATTTCAAACACGCCGAAAATACAAAAAACCTTGTTGAAAAGTCAAAATTTTTTAAAATAAATTTATTTTTGTCTTACCTGTTTTGATAAATATCTGAGCCCTACTATAAAAGATAATCCGTGAATATAGTACTTATTTTTGATATTGCCAAATTCAACTCGATTTTTTCGGGAAATTGCCTACAGATGCCGTACTGGTAAAGACACAGTGACGAAACAAACGAAAAGATTTTTTGAATTTTAATTACTAAATCACCTTGATCACTTTTTGAAAAGAGTAGCTTTCGCCTATCTGAAATCTGATAAAACAAATACCAATGTATGTTTGCATTTCAGGTAAATTAAATCGTCTTATAAAGGTACTTTCACTGCATTTATCGGAAAAAAGATTTACGAGAAGGTTGCCATTATTGTCAATGAGGTCAATAACTACATGTTCAGGTATTTCCATATCGAATTGAATTTCCAGTGCATTTTTGAATGGATTGGGCGATACAATTAAATTGCTGATCCGGTTAACCAAGTTATCCTCAATACCTCCCCATGTGATTTGGGTTTTGGAATAATAGACCTGCCAGGCGTTGTCGATCCAGGCTTCCCATGTCAGGTAAAAGTAAAAGGCACCCATATATAAACTTTCACCCATAAAAAACTGCGGATTCCGGCAATCTGAATCCATTTCCGAAAAGTTATAATAAATATTAGGATCCCCGTCTGAGTTAAGAAATATTTCACTATGGCCATTTGTATTTTTCGCGTAGGCTTGAAAAAAATTAGGTCCTCCTAAATCCGCTTCATTTTTTACGCCCATACCAATATTACTAACCTCAAAATCGAAAGGATGATTTTGGGCAACATCCGGTATAATAGCAAATGAATTGGAACCACAAGGAAAATAATCATTCATATACCAGGTTGAATCATCTGTAAATGTCCAGAAAACTGTTGGATAAGCTTCGTCAGTACTTGCATTTAGTGATCTGATCTGTGTTGCTGTATCAATGTTGACAGGAGTTGTCCAACCCCAGATTCCATTTTGTGAGAACCTAACCTGATCAATTGTATCGAGGTGTTTAATCCAGTATAAATCACAATAATGAAACAAAACCGGATTTGAACAGTTCCCCGAATCCAAAATGGCAATGTCAGTAACTGAAAACTGATTGCTGATTTGCTGAATTTTACCATAATATACCCTGTCGCCTCCAAGCCATGTCATTTCTCCATTTCCATAAATGTTGTAATAAAAATCGTGATCATCTTCAGGGCTGGCAATAAGTACCTGCATTTCACCAACCGGAATTCCTGTAATAATATCTACAATGATTGCAAAAATATCGATATTGCCGCCAGAATTGCCCTCAAAAAACACCCAGCTGTTTGGATAATGATATTTAAAATATGGATTTGAGTATTTAACATTTTGTTCATATGCAAGGCACACTGGTTCAGATCCTGACCAGATGTTATTGTAATAAACAGCAGAGGTTGTTGAATCTATCATATGCTCCCAAACGAAATGGCCATGATAATAACACAGGTTAACACTGCTTTCCTGCTCCGGGATTAAAGGATGTTTCGGTGTCCAGAAATACTGGGCACCGGCATCGGATGTATTAAGCAGTAAGAAAAGGATAATCATGAATGTAATTGAACATGTTTTCATAAAATCAGAGGTGTTGAATTTACATTGTTTCCGACAAATATAAATAATTATTCAGAATAATACAAACTACTTCTCAATATGCAAAACCTGATATTACCGAATGGGGATAAAAAAGCTTAAAAAAATCCAACCGTTTCAAATTGGCACCTACTTTTGCATGATAAAAAAGATTATGCACGAATTTTCGATCGCAATCAACATAATCGACATCGTAACAGATGCTGCAGAATCCCAGGGTGCCAAAAAGGTAAATGAGATTGAACTGGAGATCGGGGATTTATCCGGTGTGGTTTACGAAGCGATGGAGATGGCTATGGAATCGGCTGTAAGCGGTACGTGGCTCGAAAACACCAATATTACCATAACAAGGATAAAAGGCAAAGCCAAATGCAGCCAATGTGGTAAAATGTTTTCGATTGATAATCTTTTCGATCAGTGCCCGGAATGTGGCGCTTTCAACCCGGTAATCCAATCAGGTAAGGAATTGAAGGTTAAGTCGCTCCAGGTTGAATAGAATTGAGATAAAGTAGTACCTTTACAATATGATTTTTTGTTAAATTAAAATAATAAACAAATGTGCGGAACTTGTGGATGTGGACAATCAGACGAGTCCTATAAAATAATAAAACCGGGGGAAGAAGAACATAGCCATCATTATCATCATCATCATGATCATACCCATGACGATGAAATGCATTCCCATGAGCATAAACATGCATATGCGCACCGGCATGATCATGACGATCACGGCCATACACATGAACATTCCCATGGGGCGGATGATCATTCCCATCAACATGCACATGGCCATGCTCACAGCCGCGAGATTATCGTGGAGCAAAATGCTTTGCAGAAAAACGACCTGCTTGCAGAAAGAAACCGTGGGTATTTCGAGGCCAAGGGCGTTTTAGCCATCAACCTGGTGAGTTCACCCGGTTCCGGTAAAACAACATTGCTTGAGAAGACTATTCAACTCACCAAAGATCAGATCAACCTTTATGTGATTGAAGGTGATCAACAGACCATGCAGGATGCAAACCGGATTAACAATGCAGGCGCCCCGGTAGTTCAGATAAATACGGGAAATGGCTGCCACCTGGATGCTACCATGGTTAGTAAGGCATGTAAGCAACTGAATATCGACAAAAAAGGGATCCTGATTATTGAAAATGTAGGTAACCTGGTATGCCCGTCACTATTCGACCTCGGGGAAGCTAAAAGGGTTGTGATCATGAGTGTTACCGAGGGTGACGACAAGCCACTCAAATACCCCACCATGTTCGAAACATCTGATATTTGCGTCATTAACAAGATCGACCTTTTGCCCTATGTTGACTTTGATGTGGAAAAATCAAAAGAATTCGCATCGAGAATAAATCCCAATCTTAAGTTCTTTGAAGTATCGGCAAAGAGTGAAGAAGGGCTTGCAGATTGGGTTGACTGGCTGAAAAATGAACTGAAGCTGGTTGGATAAACTCATTGTGCCCTGCCGGCTTACTGGTAATTTAGTAGAAAGTGCGAACTAATTCATAGTGGGTTCCGAGGGATAGTTAATCCACATTTTATATTGCCCGCCCAATTTGAGCAGGGATTTTTTCCACATGTGGTCGGGGTTTGAGTGCATGATTTGTTGTTTATCAATACTCGAAACCACCCAGGAATCGCGCTTGAGCTCTTCGTTGAGTTGTTTTGGCATCCAACCTGAATACCCTATATAAAACCTTACATTCCCCTCGTCAACTTTGTTGAGGACAATCAATTCCTTAATCTGTTCGATATTACCGCCCCAGTACAGGCCTTCGATGATGGGCATGCTATTGTCAATCAGTTCACCCAGGGTATGGATAAAATAGAGGCTATCGGTTTTAACAGGGCCACCTAGGTATATCCTCGAAGTAAAGTTGGGGAAATCCTTGATAACTTCGTTGAAATTTACACTCATGGGTTTGTTAACAATTACTCCGAACGATCCTTCAATGTTATGTTCGGCAAGTAATACCACCGACCGCTTAAAGTAATAATCAAACATGAAGGGCTCTGAAATCAGGATCTTCCCAGGCCCCGGTTTTACATTGTTTGTCTTGATCTTAATCAGGTCATCAAATTCGTTCATGGTTCAATTAATTCAAAAGTTTAATACTACTTTTGGCGAAACAAAAAATAAATATACGAATTTCTTAAAAGATAACGTGAAATCTGTGAATAAAAATAAAATTTATCATGCATTACGAAATGAATTCATGCATTTCACTTTTGAGGATTTTAAAATCAAAATCACTTCCGAGAAGCTTGCAATTAAATTTTATTTCAACTTATCAGACAGGTATCATTTTACCCCTATCATCGAAATTCCTAAAAAGAACTTTTTGAATTTTAACATAAACGACAACGACCTCCGAAATCTTGCATTTCATATCGGGATGGTTGAATTGGTTAGCTATTGGAAAGCCGCTTGTCCGCAAAAAGTGATAATTAAACCTTTCAAACTCAGCGAGGATCAACTAAACTGGTGGAAAAAATTATATTTCAATGGTTTGGGTGAATTTTTTTATGTTAACCAGATCGATTGCGATTTTAACACTTTTATGCAGATTTCCTCTGGTGAGGGGAGAAATTTAAGCAAGTTTAATTTTTCTACCTCCGGTGAATATATTGTTCCCATCGGTGGAGGTAAAGATTCGATTGTAACCCTTGAAACGCTGTTGCAAAATCAAAAACAAATTAAACCGCTCATCCTAAATCCCCGGCAGGCAAACATGGAGACAGTTGGCATGGCTGGTTTTGGCAAAGATGATGTAATTACCATAAACCGCACCATCCATCCCCAACTGCTGGAGCTGAACAAAAAGGGCTTCCTGAATGGACATACGCCTTTTTCAGCGCTTCTTGCATTTGTTTCCTTGCTGGCTGCCCGTCTATCTGGTATCAGGAATATAGCACTTTCAAACGAGTCGAGCGCAAATGAGGTCACCGTACCCGGGAGTCACATCAACCATCAATACTCCAAATCAATCGAATTTGAACAGGATTTCAGGGAATATGTCAGATCCTACATTTCAGATGATTATGATTATTTTAGTTTGTTAAGGCCACTAAGCGAACTTCAAATCGGGAAGATATTCGCGATGAATAACAAATATTTTTCAGTATTCAAAAGCTGCAATGTAGGAAGCAAAACAGATTCGTGGTGCGGAAAATGCCCCAAGTGCCTTTTTACATGGATCATTCTCAGCCCGTTCCTTGAAGAGCATACCCTGGTGGGGATATTTGGTGGCAATCTCTTAAATGATACCGGTCTTATAAAGGTTTTCAAGCAACTTATCGGGGAGGAAGCTGTTAAACCCTTTGAATGTGTTGGCACTGTTGATGAGATAAATCTTGCACTGAGTTCGGTAGTTGATAAATATGCTAAAAACCATTTACCCGGGCTTCTCAAATACTATTCAGCCTTACCCCGTTACCGGAGGGATAATGGAAATATTTTGGAAGATAAATTTGGGGAATTTGACGACACACACTTCGTATCCCCTGAATTGATTGATTATATAAAGAAGGCCTTAAAATGAAAGACCTGCTGGAAAAATACATTGCCAACCAACGAGTATTGATACTCGGTTTTGGCCGGGAAGGCAGATCTACTTATAGATTGTTGAGGACATATTTCCCTGATCACGAATTGGGCATCGCAGATCAGGATCCCTGGCCGGGTATTTCTGAAACGGCTAACGATAAACATCTGACAATTCACACCGGTAAAGAATATTTGAAGTGTTTGGATAAATACCCTATCATTATTAAATCACCCGGAATTCCGTTGGCCCATTTGAATACACCAACCTATGCCGGTATAATCTTGTCACAAACCTCCCTTTTTTTAGAACAATACCGTGATCAAATTGTAGGCATTACCGGAACAAAGGGCAAGAGCACAACAGCCAGCTTAATTTATCATGTATTGAAACAATCCGGTAAAAAAACGCTCCTTGTTGGAAACATCGGGCTGCCGCCATTTGATTTTATCAACAAAATTAAACAGAACACCATTGTTGTTTTTGAACTTTCTGCCCACCAGCTTGAAATTACGGGGCACTCCCCACATGTCGCCATCCTCTTAAATATCTTCCAGGAACATCTCGATCATTTTAATGGTTTTGAAAGATACACTGAAGCCAAAATGAATATTTGCAAATTTCAGGGTGGGGAAGATTATTTTATTTTTAATGGGGATGATGTTAATACCACAATACAGGTTCACAAAAAGAAAATTTTATCCCAAAAAATTGCTATAGATATTAACAGTTTTAAGTCAGATGGGGCAAAGCAAGTTGACCTTAACAGAATTGCTTTAAAAGGACGGCACAACTTAATTAATATCAATGCCGCAACACAGGCATGTTTGAATCTTGGAATAAAAATACCTGATATTCATCAGGGAATTTATACTTTTAAACCCCTGCCCCACCGATTGGAATATATTGGCAATACAGGTGGTGTGGATTATTACAACGACTCTATTTCCACTGTTCCTGAGTCAACCATCGAAGCTATAAATTCCATTTCAAACGTTCAAACGCTGATCCTGGGAGGCTTCGACCGGGGCATCGACTATCAAGCCCTGGTTGAATTTCTGTTGGGAGTGGATATAGAATATTTCATTTTTATGGGCCCTGCCGGAAAGCGTATCATGTCGCTTATGAAATCGGGCAACAATAAGGATCAGGCATATATATTTATAGACGGGTTTAACTGCCTGGACAAAATATTGCCGCAATTAACCAATCCGGGAAAAGTGTGCCTGTTGTCCCCCGCAGCCGCCAGCTACGACCGGTTTAAGAACTTTGAACACAGGGGCGATTTGTTTAAGGAAATCGTGAATTCTTTGTATGAAAGTGTATTGTAATACCAGCCTGCTACCGTCATATTTAATCACACGCCCTAATAAGCAGCCTAACCATTCCGGGTAGAAAAAATCCTGCATTGTGTTTAAAGACAATCGGATGCAAGTCTTTAATTTTGCAGGATTTAATTAGAAAAATTTAGTAAAAGGCAATCTCAGTTGCCCGTTTGATAGGAAATGTACTATTTTTCCTCTTTCTTTTCTTTTTCAGGTACTTTATCTTTTTCTTCCTTTATAGCCGCTTTTGGTACTCTTACTTCTTTTCCTTCCTCTTTAGGTTCTGCCTCTACTTTTTTAGCCTGCTTTTTTGGTTCTGCTTTGGCAACTTCAGTTTTTGGCTCTGCTTTTTTGGCAACTGGCTTTACCGCTGCCTTTTTAGGCTTGTCCTGCTTCTTTTCTTCAACCTTTGGTTCCTCCTTTGCAACTTCAGCTTTTGGCTCAGCTACCGGCATGGCATTGCTACTCCTACGTAACCTTGTTTTGCCATAGGTCCCTAGTACAATTTTTCCTCTTCGGGTTTTTTGATCACCTTTTCCCATGTTTAATCTATTTATATTAATAATAATCTTTTTGAGGCAGCAAAAATAATAAAATTAGCTGACAGTAGGATAACATTTTGGTAAACAAACTTGGATGATTTAGCGACATTTTCTATAAAATTCTTCTTCCAACAAGTCGCATCTTTTTATTGTAGTCCTGGCCCAATCAATGAGCGTTTCAATTTTTTCTTCATCCGGCAATTGCCATTTTATTTTACTGTTTCTTATTTTTTCGCTTAGGTAAAACAGGCATAATGCCACCGTAACGGAGATATTAAAGCTCTCTGTAAAGCCATACATCGGTATTTTCATATATTCATCTGCCAAACTGAGTGCATCATCAGTCAGGCCGCGCATTTCAGTTCCAAAAACCAGTGCAATGGGCCCCTTATCAACAGGTAGTTCCTGTAAAGTCACATCATCCTTGTGGGGTGTGGTTGCTACAATTCGATAACCTTTTTTTTTAAGCTTATTGATGGCATCCGATGTATTGTTTGGCTTTCCGTTGTATTTTATCAAATTCAACCACTTGGAAGATCCCAGTGCAATATCCTCATTCAGTTCAAAATAATTTTGATTTTCGATGATGTGCACATCCTGAATACCAAAGCAATCGCACGATCTCAAAACCGCGCTGGCGTTGTGTGATTGATATAGATCCTCAAGTACAACTGTAACATAACGTGTACGTGATTGTATGACATTTTCAAATTTTTTACGCCTGTTCGCTGAAATAAAACTCACCAGGTATTCAAATAATTCGGATTTTCTGTTTTTATCCATGTTAAAAAATGCCTTTTAAAAAATGTACTTTTTAAATCCCGGGCTCAAAACTATATTAATTGATGGATATTAACAAATTGTTAATATCCAAACATCAACAATTCAAGTAGAGTCCTTTCATACAAAGCCTTTCACTGGTTTTACACAAATGTTGAAAACATCCGTTGATTCGTTGTGGATACAAACTATCAAAAAAACTTGACTTAGGGGTAGGGATTAGCTTACATTTGTTTCACCAAGCGAGGGATAAAAGATCGGACTTGGATCGTCAGGGGCGGAAATCGGAGGAGGTGGCAACAGCAAATTCGATGAAAACCCGGGAGAGCAGAAGCGAAAAGCATTAGGTTGCCTGGCAGAAGCAAACCAGTTCTTAGATGTAATGTCACATGATAAGCAGCGCCCTTGCGGTGATGCGTTGGTGAAACATACAGCAGGCTCGTCAAGAGTCTTTATCATGATGCGGCACAGGTAAATCAGGACGCTCCTCGTGAGCAAATCGAGGAATCTACGACCGCGAACCGGGGTTCCGGACCATTATGGGTTTCGCAAGAGACCGATAACCGGAATCAGATTGTAAAACAGGCCTCTACGGAGATACCAGTAATACAATCTGCGAACCACGACCCGTTTTGCAACAGAAACCCGGCAACGGAAAGAAGGTGCAGAACAAGGCTCCGAAAAGGTAATCCGTAAGGAGAACCAGGAAAGAGCGGTCATAATAACAGTAACTTGGCGCGAAGCAACCACTACGGTGGTAGTAGAGTGAACGGGAATCTTATCGTAAAGATGGGGTTCCCGTTGTGTTTTTGTGCAATCCGTTTAAATTCTTTCTAAATTTGCCCTTGATACTAATTGCCTACTGTTTTAAATATACTTTTGTGCCACGAATCTTAAAAACGTGTTACGATGGCATTAAAACGATTTGGTGTTTCCCTCGAAGAAAACTTATTGGATGACCTGGATCAACTGGTAGAAAGGCAGAAGTTCCCCAACCGGTCACAGGCCATTCGCTTTCTGGTATCCCAATTAAAAGTAGATGACAAATGGAATGGTGATGAAGAAGTAGCTGGTGCCATCGTATTGGTTTACGATCATCATAAAAAAGACCTTCAGACAAAATCCACCGATATCCAGCATGATTTTCATGACCTGATCCTGTCCGTTCAGCATGTTCATCTCGATCACAATAATTGTTTGGAGACCATCGCTGTAAAGGGCAGGGCCTCTCAACTGAAAACACTCTCCGACGGCCTGATAAGTTTAAAAGGTGTAAAACACGGCAAGTTGGTAATGAGTACATGCAGTTAAAAAACAGATGAAATTTTCAAAGATAAAACCAATTCAAGCTATTCACTTTTTTTTGATGATTATATTTCTTTGGGGATGTAATCAAAACCAAATCGACAAAAGAGGAGAACGGGAGGTGATTGATATGCATGGGAGAACCGTTATGATTCCTGCTAAAATCACAAAAATCATAGCCATCAATGCAGGCATGCTCAGGCTTATTTGCTGGCTTGATGCCACAGAATATATTTGTGCTGTGGAAGGCAATGAAAAAAAACGCCAGGTTCCCTACTTGTATGCCTACCCGGAATTGAGAAATCTGCCGATTATTGGAACTAGGAACAGTGCCGAAGCCGAGCTGCTGGTAGCCGCTTCTCCTGATATTATCTTATCCACCTACATTACTGCTTCCGAAGCTGACGTACTTCAGAAAAAAACCGGTGTCCCGGTTCTGGCAGTTAAATATGGAAATTTCGATGATGGGATCGATACGGTTTTTTCGGCGCTGCATTTCCTTGGAAATATTTTGAATAAAAATGAAAGAGCCGATAAGCTCACCAAATACATCAGGGAAATAATTTTTGACCTCGATTCAAGAACCAGTAACATTACACAAAACCCACCGTCAGTATATGTGGGGGGTATCGCTTACCGGGGCTCACATGGCATCACTTCCACCGAACCACGCTATCCGTCGTTTCGTTTCCTCAACACGCCGAATGTGGCCGGGTCATTGGATCCGGTGATGACTTCCCCGAAAGACATGATGTTGAACGCATTTATCGACAAAGAACAGCTTATTGAGTGGAACCCTGATTTTATTTTTCTCGACGCCGGAAGCCTTTATGCCATGAAAGCCCAAATGCTACAGGAACCCTGGCTTGAAATACTCAAAGCTTTTGAGGAGCAAAATGTTTATTCGGTGTTACCCTATAACTGGTACACCACGAATTATTCCACCATTTTGGTTAACAGCTATTTTATCGGGAAAATTCTCTATCCTGAAGCTTTTTCGGATGTGAATCCGGAAGACAAAGCGCACGAGATTTATGGGTTTATTTTGGGGAAATCTGTTTACGACCAGATGCAGGCAAGGTACAAACCATTTGTAAATATCAGCATAAATGAGTGATAGCCAACATATAAATCATGATTACCACAAGTATATCCGCAAGCGAAAGGTATTCCTTTTGGTTTCAGTTTTATTGCTGCTCGCATTTGCTTTGGTAGGTATCAATTATGGCGCGGCAGAGATCACTTTTCAAAGCATAATAGATGTAATGTTTGGCCGTGGGAGCGAACTCTCCAGGCAGATTATATGGAACATCCGGTTGCCACGGGTACTTTCGGCGATCCTGGCAGGTATGGCGCTATCGGTAGCGGGGGCAGCCATGCAAAGTATTTTAAGGAATCCCCTCGGATCACCATTTACCCTGGGCATTTCAAATGCTGCGGCTTTTGGGGCTGCCGTCGCAGTTGTCATCTTTGGGGCAGGTACCATGAGAAGCAGTGTATCGGATGCGGTTCTTATCAACAATCCGTACCTGATATCAATGTGTGCCTTTCTGGCAAGCCTGTTGGCAACACTTATGATTCTTCTGGTTTCGAAAATCAGGGGTGCAAGTCCCGAAACGATGATCTTAACAGGGATAATGACCGGATCACTCTTCATGGCGGGAACCACGGCGCTACAGTTTTTTGCTGATGATGTGGAAATTTCAGCCATCGTTTTCTGGACATTTGGCGACCTGGGGCGATCAGGGTGGAGGGAATTCTGGGTGATGTTGGCGGTTGTGGTTCCTACCCTGCTCTATTTCATGTACAACCGCTGGAATTACAATTCGCTGGATGTTGGCGATGAAACCGCCATAAGCCTCGGCGTTAAGGTAGAAAGGGTGAGGATATGGGGAATGTTGATCGCATCACTATCAACTGCAATTGCGGTTTCATTTTTTGGCATTATCGCTTTTGTGGGATTGGTGGTCCCACATATTGTGCGCAGCATCATCGGGCCCGACGAACGCTTTCTGATACCTGCCTCGGCCCTGTTCGGAGGGTTATTTTTACTGATTTCCGATACTATTGCAAGATCAGTTATTTCTCCAATTGTGCTTCCGGTAGGTATTCTCACTTCATTTATTGGGGCTCCCCTCTTCCTTTTCTTGCTCATCCGCCGCAAAAGGAGGCAAACATGGTAAGGATCAGGATCGAAAATATCAGTTTTGCCTACCGCAAAGTCAATGTACTCACCGGCCTGAACCTTGATTTTCATCAGGGCAGGTTTACTGCGATCATTGGGCCAAATGGTTCAGGAAAGAGCACTTTGCTCAAATGTATCAATGGTATCCTGAAACCTCAGTGCGGAACGCTCTTTTTTGACGGAAAGCATCATAACCTGTTCACAAGAAAAGAACTCGCCAGGCTGATGGCCTATGTGCCCCAGCAGGAGCAGCAGGTCTTTTCCTCAACTGTTTACGAAACCATTCTTTTGGGCCGTAAACCATATATAAGTTGGGCGCCATCATCAAAAGACTATCAAATCGTAAACAGGGTAATCAAAGATCTGGATCTGGATAACATTGCATTGGAATACATCAACGAATTGAGCGGTGGTCAACGGCAACGGGTATTTATTGGAAGGGCGCTTGCGCAACAGCCTCAAATATTATTACTTGACGAACCCACTGCCAACCTCGACCTGAAACACCAACTCGAAGTCCTACAACTGCTTAAGGGACTTTGCAACAGAAATATTATGGTTATTATCGCCATCCATGACCTGAACCTTGCTGCTAAATACTGCGACGACCTGATTATGCTCAACAATGGACAATTATTCGCTTCCGGAGACCGAAGCGTTCTTAACCAGGATAATATAAAGCAACTCTATAGTGTAGATGTAAAAATTATTGAAGATGATAATGAGATGATGATTTTACCATTAAATCCAGCACAAACAGTGAATTTAACGAAATGATATCAGGAATAGCAGATAGAAGAAAGTAATTGGTAATGAGTAAAAAGTAATCAGTGATTGGTAATCAGTAGCTAATAGGCTCTTAAAAAGTCATTAATGATAACATGTTAACGATGTTTGTTTTTCCAGAATTCATTT
>JABMQA010000089.1 GCA_013203545.1 Bacteroidota bacterium | reverse complement strand
CATTGGTTTCGAAAGTGGATTGTCATTGTGGGAAATCCAGGAAGGGCATCCCATTCGTGAAAAACTTACCATTGATAATTTTGATTCAACTAGGATTGAGCTTTACTTTGAAACAGAAGATATTGACCGTATGTTCGACCTGTTGAAAGTGCAACAAGTAGCATTTTTCCATGAAATTCATGAAGAAAGCTGGGGCCAGCGCACCATTCGTTTTTTTGATCCGGATCACCATTTGATCGAAATCGGAGAACCCATCCCAACATTTGTAAAACGACTCTCGAAAACCCTTTCGCCGGAAGAGGTATCTCAAAAAACCTCCGTAAGTATCGAAGAAGTGAATAAAATCTTATCTGAACATGACTAAAATCAAAAACAAATCGGTCTTAATTACGGGTGGTGCCGCCGGCATCGGGAAAATGATGGGCCTGAAATGCCTTGAAAAAGGTGCAGCAAAGCTTGTTATTTGGGATATCAATCCTGATGCATTGAAGTTTCTTTGGCGCTTGACCTAAAATAGAAAACCTAAAAATATTAATCCCGAAGCTTATTGCCGGTTGGTACTATCAATTAAGAATCAACAAAATGAATACCGGATGTTCCCACAGATTATTGTGCTACTTCCCTGAGCTTTTCCGCAATCCAGACTTTTATGATTGACTGGAGTGTGACACCAAGCCTTTTAGATTCTTTATCAAGCATTTGGATCATCCATTCAGGAAACTCAACATTTATTCTTTTACTGACAATTCCATGTTTTGTTTTGTTGCTCAAGCTCTTATTTTCGTCAAACTCGAATTCCACTGTTGATGTATAATTTGCATACAAAAATAGCAGAATTTTTGGAATACCTCTAACCCTTGTTTTAAAAGAATTTGGGAATACAGGTTTTAAGGCTGAATGCATGTGGTAACCCTGCCGGAAGCATTTACTGGCTGGCCTTAATCCTGTAAATATTCAATTTAGAGGTAGCATCATTCACAAGATAAACCAGATCATTATCAATTACAACCCCCTCATTTTTCAGATCATCCAGACTATAAATCATTTGCACATCGGTATTGATGTTGTACGAAATTCCTTCCGGACCGCTCAAATCTGATCCGTATGGTATGTCAACCGGGTAGGTTTCAATGCTGATACCTGACTCGTAATCAATCAGGGTAACTTCACGCTTGCTCTCTTTAACAACTGCAATGAGATTATCATCGGGGTTGTAGGTTACCCCTTCCAGATCCACACCCTGGAAATCAAGAACCCTGAGCACGTTTCCCTCAGAATCAAGTTCATAGATCCGGTTGGTTTTATCACTAACTGCCATAAATGTATTTTTATCAGGGCCAAACGACTATCCGGAAAGTTCCGGAACATCAATAATGTAGCTATTAACCAGTTCAAGTTCGCCCGTGGGTATCTGTGATTCTTTTTTACAGGACGCGGTAATAAGAAAAATCAGCATGATGAATGAGAAGATTTTCATGTGCACAAAATTAGTCAATTTCCTCTTAATGATTAGGTTGATATTAGCCAGGAAGTACAATATATCTTAGCATTAAAATTGAAAATACAAATATCGGCCATTAATATTTTCTCGGTCTTTAGGCCGTGTTTCATCCCTTTTTCATTATTTTGCTACCATTCTGAATTACTATTTAATCATCCTAACATGCAAGACTTTCATTCAATCATCACTGGACAACAAACATTTTTCGAAACCAACCAGACCAAAGAGGTCAGGTTCAGGAAGGAACAGTTAAAGAAACTACTGAAGGTACTTCGCGAAAATGAGCAACAACTCACCGATGCCGCCTGGAAAGACCTTCATAAATCGAATTTCGAGACTTTTGCTACGGAACTGGGTCTGGTTTATGGCGAAATAAAAGAGGCTATCAGGAAAGTAAAAAGGTGGTCAAAGCCTAAAAGGGTGATTACAAACCTTGCCAACCTTCCGGGATGCAGCATGATTTACCCTGAGCCTTACGGCAACACGCTCATCATTGGCGCCTGGAATTATCCCTACCTGCTCACGCTCGGCCCGCTGATCGGCGCTATGGCTGCCGGAAACACCATCATTTTAAAACCCAGCGAACTGACGCCCACCTGCTCCACCACACTTACAAAAATTCTGAATGAAGCATTCGACCCAGGATATTTCAAAGTGATAGAAGGCGGTGTAGCAGAAACACAATCCCTGCTACAGGAACAATTCGATTACATCTTTTTCACCGGGAGCACACAGATTGGAAAAATCATTTACAAAGCCGCCGCCGAAAACCTGACCCCGGTAACGCTGGAACTGGGTGGTAAAAGTCCATGCATTATCGACCGGGATGCTGCACTAAAAGTGGCGGCAAAACGAATTGCCTGGGGAAAATTTATCAATGCCGGCCAGACCTGCAATGCGCCCGATTACCTGCTTGTTCACCACAGTATCAAAGACTGGTTTCTCGAATACATCAAGGCATATATAATTTCCTTTTATGGAAATGATCCCAAACAAAGCCCGGATTACCCACGCATTGTTAACCGTTCGAATTTTGAAAGACTCAAAAACCTGATCGATTCTGATAAGGTATATTGTGGTGGTGAAACGGATGAAAGCGAGTTATACATTGCACCAACTATTCTTGATAATGTCACCTGGAATGATCCCATAATGGAAGATGAAATTTTCGGGCCCGTATTACCGGTGTTAACATTTGAGGATTTCTTCGAAACCGTGAAAGTCCTCAAGCAAAAGCCCAAACCATTGGCGCTTTATTATTTTGGAAGGAATAAGGGCCGTCACAAAATGATCCTGAACGAACTGAGTTTTGGCAGCGGGGCCATTAACGACACCGTGATGCAGATCACCAATTCGCGCCTGCCCTTTGGCGGTGTGGGCAACAGCGGTATTGGCACCTACCATGGCAAGGTGGGTTTCGCTACTTTCTCGCACCATAAAAGCGTTCTGAAACAGGTTACCTGGATTGATATTCCGTTGAAATATGCACCGTACAATAAGTTGAAGTTGAATGTAGTGAAGAAGGTTTTGTAATTGTTTTTGATTGGTGTATGGCTATTTTGTACTTTATATTCATTTGATGTCGATCAGTTCCACTTCTGTTACGTTTTTAAAATCGGTAATATTTGCAGTAACAATATTCTTAAGCTCATTTGCAAGCATTATTGACACAATTTCGATATCGTAAACTCTATTTCCTTTTGGCTGATACTTCTTTAGTAAGAATTCGAATTTCAGCAAACTTAAGGCATCTGGCTTTAAAATCGTAAAATTTTCCTTAACATCAGTATAAAAACCAAATGTTTTGGCAAAATCTAAATTCAGTTTTGAGCATACAGCAAAAAATTCTGAAATGTTTTTCGTTGTGGTAAATAAGTTATTTTCTTCACTTCTGAACTGCTTTGCAGATTGTTCATGAAACTGCGAAGTTTTATCGAAAGCATAAATCAGCACATTTGTATCAATTAAAATATTAATCATTTGCAAAATCTCTAATGTTAATCGTATCTAATTCGCCGTTTAATTGCACCGCGCCAATATAATTCCATTTGCACTTTTTCTTTGGTTCAATGCTCGGAATTTCAACGATTGTAATAATTACTTCTTTACCAATCAGATTTTCAATATTGTAAAGCTTTAATACATTACTTTCTAATTTTGTTTGAAATGCAAATGTGTTCATCCTTTCTAATTTTTAATTAATGCAAAGATAAAACAATTAACATTTAAATAAATTATGAGTTTAGGGCAGTTGGTCGGGGGAATTACCGTTTGCAATCAAATTAAACTTACCAAATGGTATGTTACCTCTTGGTAAGCTACCTTTTGGTATGATCTGATACAACTGTACTTTTTGAATGGTGGGAACTCAAATTGCGTTGCATCGAACTCACACTGCAACTAATTACAATACATCCTCAGTAATAAATTAAGGTGTCGTAATAGTATTATTTTTGTCAGGAAAAATTCAAATTCAGAAATACAACAAATTATTAAAATATAAAATTATTTACTGCCTTGCACCCCCTCCCCACATACCGCAAAATTTGGGACATCTCCTACCCCATCATCCTGAGCCTGCTTGCACAGAACATCATTAACGTTATCGATACTGCTTTTCTGGGAAGGGTTGGCGAAGTGGAATTGGGCGCTTCAGCCATTGGGGGCCTGTTTTACTTTTCGCTGTTTATGCTGGGATTTGGTTTTGGAACCGGAGCGCAGATCTTAATGGCCCGCCGCAACGGTGAAAAGAAATACAGTGAGATCGGGAAGATCTTTGATCACACCATGTATATTTTTCTTGCATTGGGGATTTTCCTGATTGCGGCTATCCTCATCATGGCCCCCCTCTTTCTTGGTGCATTCATTGCCTCGGACGAAATTTACGTTGCCTCTATCTAGTACCTCGACTTTCGGATGTGGGGAATTCTGTTTGCCCTCACCAACGTGGCGTTCCGTGCCTTTTTTGTTGGAATAACAAGAACCAGGCTTCTGGGATATAGCGCAGCAATTATGGCTGTTGTAAATGTCGGGCTCGATTATTTACTGATCTTCGGAAATTTCGGTTTCCCGGAAATGGGAATTGGCGGCGCTGCACTGGCTTCGGTTATTGCAGAAGCAGTATCGGCCTTGTTTTTTATCATCGCAACACTCACCAACCGTGAAAACCGCAAATATTGCATTTTCAAACTCCCAAAATTCAACTGGGAGATCATCACAAAAACCTGGAACATCTCTGTATTCATCATGCTTCAGAACTTTGTTTCGATAGCTGCCTGGTTCCTGTTTTTCATTGTAATCGAGCAAACCGGTGAACATCCGCTGGCCATCTCAAATATTGTAAGGAGCATTTATATGCTTTTAATGATCCACATCTGGTCGTTCAGCTCATCGGTGAATACACTGGTGAGCAATGCCATTGGCGAAGGAAACACCAGCCATGTGATGCACATCATCAATAAAGTGAATAAACTGAGTATCGTCATCACGGTCCTTGTCCTTGCCATCGCTTTGTGCATACCTGATTTGCTGATCAGGATCTATACCGAAAACGAGAGTCTCATCCGCGATGCCCGGCCGGTACTGTTCGTGGTTATCGGAGCTTTGATCCCTTTATCATTGGCCATCAACTGGTTCAGCGGCGTTTCGGGAACGGCCAACACCAAAATGGCACTGCTCATCGAAACTGCAACCATCGTTTTTTACCTGTCTTTTGTTTTTATTGTGGCAATTGTAATGAAGGCATCGCTTCCGGTGATCTGGACAAGTGAATTTGTATATACCATTGTATTGGGTTTATTCTCGTATCTTTACCTTAAATTTGGAAAATGGAGAGGGAAGGAAATTTAGGGAGGGATTCGGTTGAAGAAATAATTCTTGATATTAATAATCATTTTGCAGGTTTGCCACAGATTACACT
>JABMQA010000088.1 GCA_013203545.1 Bacteroidota bacterium | reverse complement strand
TGATCAGGTAATCCGCTTTTAATACCGCAATAGGTGATCCAAAACTGTTTACAGATGGGATAGAGGGGAAACCTTTAACAAAATAAGAGGCCTGGTGTTTAGGAGCTTTTAACCTTTTGTCTTCGATATACCTGCGCTGATAGTATAATGACTGGACATTCAGGATCAGGATCCAGCAGCAAACAATCAATAGAATACACACAAACGCTGCGACCAGTTTGTTTATATAGGATTTCCGGAACAGGAGCCTGAAACGTGATGGATGATCAGCCAGTTTAGGTTGAATCTCAAACTTCGGATAAGTCGCAGCCAGAGCAATATAAATTGCTAATAACAGTTGTATCTCAGGCCGGTCGGCCGGGAAGTTGAAAAATGCATCCACACTATATGCCAGGATACCAAAAGCGCATAGGAAAAGAAGCTTCAAACCATCTTCATTCGTTAGCGATTTCAGAGATACTTTGATAAAACTAAACAGGATCAGGGTAAATAGTGCAATGTATGTCAACCCGCCTAGCAAACCTGTTTCGGCGGTTATTTCAAGAAAGTCATTGTGATTTTTATACGCATATAAAAAATCAGGACTCGTTTTGTTTTCATGTTTCAGCACAGCTATCTTCCAGTTTCCTGTGCCTACTCCCAAAACAGGATTTTCCCCGATGAGTTGAGTTGACCATTTCCATGCTCTAAGCCTTGCGCTTGTCGACGATTCGTCTGCTTTAATGGAGGAGAGTCGTGATACAATTCCCGTATTCCAGATTGTATCTGTGTTTTTTGGAAAAAGAAATTGCTGTGCCATTGTGTATAGTACTACAGCCAGTATAAACAAACCGGCCCAGCGTGCGACCGAAAGCAAATACCCCTTCTTCTTAACCACAGTTTGCCTGAGCAATGCATAAATAAAAAGAGCCACCAAAAGCAAAGCCAGGCCAAGATAGAATGCCCTTGTGCTCAGCAACAAGGTCGCCAAAATCGCGCTAAGCCCGGCAAAGTAACCTAACCTTCTCTGCCATCCACTGGAAAAAAACATCAGGTAAAGTGCAAAAGGAATTTTTACAAACAGAGCAGAAGCAAGGATGTTTTTATGCGAATACACTGATTTGATATCCATAATAGATGATACATCTCTGGAGATATACAGAATCATATTGTAAAAAACAGTCAGACAGTCGAAAAGAAGTAATATCGTAAGCGCAACTGTCAGATGAAGCAGATAGCCCCGGTTGCTTTTGAAAATTACAAACAGGACATAGGCAGAAAGATAAACAGTCAGGGTTTTACTAAAATTCAACACGGATTCAGTCAGGTTAATCGCATTGAAAAAAGAGAGTAGTGAAATCAACAGAAACAGGGTATAGGTAAGGCCGATTAGGTTTCTGAAAAACCCTGATCGTATTTCAGGTCGCCTGGTAAACTGAGGATCGTTAACGAATATTACAAATGAAATAAGGTTAAGAAAAGCGATCGCGAGGAACTTTGGCCCATTTGAGTCCCACGTGTCAAAGTTTTGTATAAAAACAGGTACCAGGGCATAAGCCATTAGTAAAATATAATATGAAGGTTTCAGGGTGTTTTTTACCTTCTTTTTACTGGGTATGGGTTCCCGTGACTGTTTGTTTTTCATATCCGGTTACTTGAAGTTAATGAGTAAAAGGATGATCTTTCGTTACGTTGCTATTTTGTTTTTGCGGATCATATAACGTGTCTACCAATTTCAGGTTCGCAGCAGCCGTACTGACTGCAAACGCTCTCTCCACGGCATGGGCTGTGGTGCCATCTTTTTGTCCAGTTTCTTCTTCAAAATCAGTACGTTGTAAATTCAGGTGTACTAAAGAGGTCAACTCTTGCTTTCGGGCATAAAACATCGATCCGGCTGAAAAACTGAGGTTGATAAGTTGTGAAGAAGCAATGCCCATCCCCTCACTCAGATTTTCAACCAGCCTTGCATTGGCGCCATAATACAGGTTCATTGGGACAATATGCCCTGGTGTACCGATGAGTCCGACCGTATGATCAGTGTTAAAAATCCTGAGAGCCCGATTAATTGCCGTTTCATTTAGTAATTTAGTATAAAGATCTTTTCGCCAAAGGTCTCCCGACAGGCGATGAGTTGATTTCTTCGTATGAATCTTTAAGATGACCTGGTATCCGTCGTTAAAAACCTGAGGGATCATATTTAAGAATGGCAATATGTCGCGACCACGGTTTTCAACCGATAGAATTTTATACTCAAAGGGGGTTTTGATGAAGAAACCGGTTATTTTTTCCGATAGATCTTCCGGAGATGTCACATAGAATCTGAATTTTGCCCCATTGTTATTCTTAAGGTAATTCATAATCTCCAGGAAGATATCAAAATGGAATGCATGGATGATTATTGCCAGCGAAGTGACGGGATCGTTGGGGATGGGTTCCGGCTGATATTTAACTCCTGGGTTTGTCAGGGGATTAACTTCTTTTAATCGCCGATCCTGATTCAATACTGGCGTTTTATCAATGCGCTTAGAAAAGACCCTGGCCTCATGCCAATTTCGATAAGCCCTGCTTTTCCTGAAGATGAAGGGGAATGTACTGAAAATAATTCCTTTCACCCTCTCTTTGTTTTGTCGCGACAATGGAAGATGCCACCAGGCTCTGGTGAGGTAGGTTG
>JABMQA010001025.1 GCA_013203545.1 Bacteroidota bacterium | reverse complement strand
CTGGAGAGTTGGCAGAGTGGTCGAATGCGGCGGTCTCGAAAACCGTTTTCCGGTTTACACTGGAACAAGGGTTCGAATCCCTTACTCTCCGCTAAAAAAAAGCCTTGTAAAACAAATTGTTACAAGGCTTTTTTAATTGCATGTATTGGCAAAAGGCGGCTATCTGGTAAGAATTATTTTACCCGTTGAAATCCGGTCATCTTTGCGAAGAACGAAAATATACATTCCGGGATCAAGCCCTTTCACTGATATTTTATTTTCTTTTTGATGAATGATTGATGTGTAATATTCATTACCATAAATATTGAGAAGCTGAAAACACAAATTATCGGGTTGATTATCAAAGACCAGGTAAAGTTCCCGTTCATCTTCTTCAACAAAATAATGAAAACCGTATGGAACAGCATCATGAATTCCCGCGCCGGTACAAACGATCAGATCTTCTTTAACAAGGGTATCGGAACAACCGGTCAATTTACTCACTGCAATTAATGTTACTGAATATAAACCGTTTTCGGGATATGTGTAGTTCGGCTGAACCAAAAGTGATGAATCCCCGTTTCCAAAATACCAGATAAAATCATAATCTTCCTGATCCGGGGTAAGATTGTCAAATTGAACATTAAAGGGTTCGGAAATAAACTGGTAAGGGAATGCTGCAAAATCAGGATTGTAGTTTTCCCCTTCAACCATTACATATTGATTTATAGTATTTGAACAATCCATGTTATCAGTAATTGTCAGGTAGATATAGGCATTGCTATTTGGCGTAATCAGGGGTGTTGCAGATGTATTATTATCGAAGAGATAGGCTGGTTGCCAAAAATACAAATAGGGTGGTGTCCCGCCTGAGATTTGTGGTTCGATCATTTTACTTTCTCCATAACAAACCAAAATATTCTCCCCAAGACTGATATTAATCGCATCGTGCTTACTAATAGTGATGACTTCTGAATATTCACTCTCCCCACAAGAATTTATTGCTTTAACTTTTAAGGATGCCTGAGCTGTAAATGATTCATTCCAATAAATTAAGCAGATGCTGTCGTAGGTGTTCAGGTTTCCGGCATTCGGAGGGGATAAATCCCAGACGGTTGAAGTTGAGTTGCTTGTGTATACAGTAAAATCTTCGTTAAAACAAATAAGTGTGTCACCAATCGGTTTTATTGGAACCTCCGGTATCGAAAATACAGAAATATAGTTTTGTTTCACTATGATATTGGTGTCATTATACCAGAAAGCAGTGAGTGAAACATCAAAAATTCCAGATTCGGTATAGAATATCTCCGGGAATTGTTCAATTGACGATGATGGCAACCCTCCGGGAAAATCCCACCTGAGACTATCTGCAAATCCGTTTAAAAGATCCGGCATAAAAGTAACCGCATCACCTTCGCAAAGGGAAGTAATATTTGCTGAAAAATCAGCTACTATATTTCCATTCACTGTCATCGGATCAGGGTCACTGTTTACCCGGATGTTGTCGAAGAATATTTCAACAACGCCAGCTGATGTCAGCGGATCTTCAAAGTCAGGCATGAAAGCACAAATAGGATACATACCCTCCATTGTGGAAAAGTCGAATACCATATCAACCCACTTATCGGTAGCAGTTTGTTGATTGGTACTTTCAATTTCGAGTGTCCCTGATGTACCGCCTTCGAGTTTGAACTTAACAGGACTTGCTTTGGGTTTCCAAACCATTACGTGCACATATTTATGAAGGGAGATGTCAAATTGAGGGTCATTGTTTGCCCAGAACCCACCCCAGGGTTGGCCACCGTCATCGGTACCACGGCGGTTGAATTGCATTACTTTTGAGCTGGTATTAATACCACCGGGGTCGGGATTATCGATAATCATAAAGGTTTCGTTAACCGGATGCAAAAGTTCATTGTCCCATTCGCCACAACCCATCACATGCAATGTAAAGGGCCCGGTGGTTTCATCTTCAAAATCTGCATACATGGTTTCATCCGAAGGAGGATACAATTCAATATAAAAGTCGATACAATATTCCGGATCATCAGGATCCCAATCTTTACCTTCAAGATCCCAGGTTCCATTGTTAAACACACATCCGATCTGTGTTACATCAGTTCCGGCTGCTATTCCATAAAAAGCAGCAGGCGTAAAGGTAATTGCCCATGTGGTAGATGTTGGCCCAACACCATCCAATGGGATGAAGAACTCAATGCATCCGCCAGTCTCGTTAAAATCTTTACCTTCAGCATCCCATGAGCCATTGTTAAATACACAGCAGATTTGTGAAACATCAGCTCCGGCTTCGAGGCCATAAAAATCAGCAGGAACAAAGGTCATCGACCAGGTACCATCGCCATTGCTCATAAGTTTGGGTTTTTGTCCGTTAATACCTTCACCGTTAAAATTTATTACATTTGACCAAAATGGGGTATGTAATCTTCTCCCGTAAAATATTACTTTTATGGGATGAATTATCCAGGAGATCAAATGGAATTTGAAGAAATGTTTAAAACGGAGCAGAATTGCATTGAATATATTTCATCAAT
>JABMQA010001024.1 GCA_013203545.1 Bacteroidota bacterium | reverse complement strand
GGAAAACCTTGCAACCATTAAGGAAAAGGTTTTTTCGGAAAAGGCGGATATGAAAAACGCTGAAATGATGTTGAAGAAGTCTAAATTTATGATGGATGATAGCTATAAAACATTGCAGATGGCATTTACTAACCTGAAGAAAATTCAAAATGAGGAATCCAGGATTGAATTTGCCGAGCAGGAAAAAGCCACACAGAAACAGCAACAAGCCATGAAAGTCCAGGAAAAGGCCATTGTTAAGGAGAAGGATGAAATGAAAAAAATGGAGAAAATCCAAAAGGTTTTCCATAAAAGCCTTGTGGATGACAAACTAATTGGCATCGACGATGAACCATCCATGCTATTGTCCCACAAAGAGTTTATTGCAGGAGGCAAAAAGCAATCCAGGAAAATGCAGGACAAATATTTGATACTTTATAAAAAACTTAACGGACACGCGCTTGAAAAGGGAAAAAGTTACGCGATGAACTATAAAATAAAATAGTCATAACCATCCTTATGCATTTCAAATTAAGCCGGTTTGGGAACTTTCTCCAACCGGTTTTTTTATGGGGATTTCCGTTTGAGGCCATCTTTCTAAATTAGTGAAAAACTTGTATTACAATGGCTTGTCAAGAATTTACCACTTAGGCACTAAGGACACATAGAAACACTAAGGAATTAGAAAAAGAAATGAGTTTCGCGCTAGATTAATTCCTCATAAAGTATTTACCCTTAGTGCATCTTAGTGATCTAAGTGTCTTGGTGGTGTGATTTTTTCACCCTTTACCCTCCAATGTTAAAATGAATAAAATTTTTCCCTGTTCCATGAATAACCCTTAACATTGCATTGTTGAAAATCGAAAAGTTCAAATCCTATTATGAGACATCATCATGACACATCATTAAGAGAGCCCCCCAAGAAAAAGGTAACAAAGGAGGGCGTAAAAAGATTGCTCAGGCTTTTCTCTTTTATCAAACCACAGAGATATACATTTTTTGGCGGATTATTTTTTCTTGTTTTATCCAGCCTGGTAACCCTCGTTTTTCCGATGCTGATGGGCGACCTATTGGATTCGGCACAAAGCAAATCACTGGATAAAATCAACCGGATCGGGCTCACCCTGATGATCATATTTGTGATTAACGCGGTGTTTTCATTTTTTAGGATATACCTTTTTGCCATTGTTACCCAAAAAACCCTGGCATTGCTGCGGCAGACAACCTACAGCCATCTCATCAAACTACCCATGGCCTTTTTTTCGTCACATAGGATAGGCGAGCTCAACAGCAGAATTTCGGCCGACATTTCCCTTTTGCAGGAAACCTTTACCACAACCATTGCACAGTTTATCAGACAGATCATAACCATTGTCGGTGGAATTGTAATATTGACTTTCATTTCCCTGCAGCTTACACTTTTTATGCTGGCCATCGTACCGGTTATCGCCATTGTTGCCCGTTTTTTTGGCACCTATATCCGGAAAATGTCCAGGGAAGCCCAAACCAAAGTCGCCGAATCCAACACCATTGTTGAGGAAACCCTGCAGGCCATTGCCAATGTAAAGGCATTCGCAAACGAGGCTTTCGAAATGCTGAGGTACAAGCGGAAAACCGATGAAGTGATCGACATCTCACTCAAAGGCGCCAAATGGCGGGGCCTGTTTGTTTCCTTTATATTTTTGTCGATGTTTGGTTCCATTGCAGGTGTGATCTGGTATGGCGTATCCCTGGTCAACCAGGGTGAAGGCATCACCACCGGAGGCCTGTTTAAATTTGTGCTTTATACTGTATTTATTGCCGGCTCCATTAGCGGGATGGCCGATTTCTACTCACAGATACAGAAAGCCATCGGGGCGACCGAAAATTTGATGGACATCCTCGACGAAGTCCCGGAGTCAATTGGTGAAAATGAAAATCCACCTACAATTGATAAGCTTGGTACAGTGAGATTTAAAAAAGTCGGGTTTAATTACCCGGGAAGAAAGGAGGTTGTTGTACTGAAAGATATCTCCTTCGAGGTTTCAAAAGGCGAAAAGGTTGCGCTGGTAGGGCCATCCGGAGCTGGGAAAACCACCATCGGCGCGTTGCTTTTCAGGTTTTACCAGCCCACTGGCGGTGAAATATCAATCGACAGCAAACCCATCGATGACTATGACCTTTCGGAACTCAGGTCACACATGGCCATCGTACCACAGGAGGTGATCCTGTTTGGTGGCACGATCAAAGAAAATATTGAATATGGCAAACCTGGCGCAACAGATGAAGAAATCAGGTTGGCTGCTGAAAAAGCCAACGCATGGGAATTCATTTCGGGCTTTCCGGAAGGCATGAATACAATTGTTGGCGACCGGGGCATTCAACTTTCGGGCGGGCAGCGGCAACGCATTGCCATTGCGCGGGCCATCCTGCGGGATCCCGACATTCTGATCCTGGATGAGGCAACCAGTTCGCTGGATGCAGAGTCGGAACGGCTGGTCCAGGAAGCACTACAGGTTCTTATGCAAAACCGGACATCCATCATTATCGCTCACCGGCTTTCAACCATCAGAAATGCAGATAAGATCATTGTGATCGATAAGGGCGAGGTGAGAGAAACAGGAACCCATGAGGAGTTGCTGGCGCTGGAGGATGGAATCTATAAGAATTTAAATGCGCTGCAGATTGATGTATTTGGATAAAATCCCATTGCTGAATGAGTTATTCATACGATGACTTTAAGTCATCGTATGAATAATAATGGCAGGGCACATATTTCCAGGTTTTTCTAAACCAGTTATTTAACTCTGACAGACTGTTGACTCTGTCAGGTTAAAAGAATTACATCTCGTCACGGACACCCAGCTGGCTATTCAATATAAGATGTTCTGCCATCAGTGGAAAGTTAGTGGGTCGGACTACAAATCCGACCCGGCGACAGTTACAAACCCCAGCTGGCTCTGACGCTTTCACTCACTGAACGGATGCCATCACAAATACGTACAGCCGGAGCGGACGCCCACGTCCGTGACAACCATTACTGCCTATTATGCCCATTTGCAATAAACTAACAGTCATCAAAAACTATATAGTTGATCCTCTGGTAAGGCCGCGTTTGCTACGTGTGCAATGATGTTTGGAATTTTTAAGGCACGCATTGTAAACGCGCACTTGCATTTGGTAATACTTTTTTTTGTCACGGGCGAAACGTCCGCGCCGATCGTTTTCAGTAACAATTTACCGTAAATGTACATACATGTGGCAACTGTCAGGCAAGTGCTTGACCGGAATTTCCAAATTATAATCCTATTTTTGTAAACAAAAATAAAAATTAGGGCAATGGAAATACTCCCTGATGAAATGATTGTCAGCAAAATATATGTGATACGTGGTAGAAAAGTGATGATTGACAGAGACCTTGCAGAATTATATGACGTTGAAACAAGGGTTTTGAACCAGGCAGTAAGGCGGAACGAAAAACGCTTCCCTGAAGACTTTATGTTCCGGATGAGCAAAGAAGAAATGGAAGATTGGACATCACAAATTGTGATATCCAATAGGGAAAAGATGGGATTAAGGAAGCCTCCTTTAGTGTTTACAGAGCAGGGTGTTGCAATGTTATCAAGTGTTTTGAACAGTGATAGAGCAATTATGGTAAACATCCAGATCATCAGGGTATTTACAAAAATGCGACAAATGCTTGAAACCCACAAGGAAATACTACAAAAACTTGAACAGCTTGAAAAGAAAGACATTGAGCAGGATGATAAAATTCAGAACTCCTTACCCTGACTCTATGCTTCAATCTGTTATATTCTCAGGTTCGTAAAATAGGATTGTCGTATTATTGCACAAAATTTCAAGTAAATTATGCAACTGCAGCTTCCTATT